>JAGDBR010000358.1 GCA_017958935.1 Lachnospiraceae bacterium
CATCCCAACAAACATGGGACCCGCGTTTTCGTTCATCGTCGCGTCGTCATTCATCAGGTTGATGACTTCCAGATGATGGCGCTCGCCCATCGCGAAGTCGTTCGGGTCGTGCGCCGGCGTGATCTTCACGACGCCGGTGCCCTTTTCCATGTCGGCGTGCTCGTCGATCACGATCGGGATCTCTTTGTTCAGGAGCGGCAGGATCACGTGACAGCCGTGCAGGTGCGTGTAGCGCGGATCCTCCGGATTGATCGCGACGGCGGTATCGCCGAGCATCGTCTCCGGACGGGTCGTCGCGAGTTCCAGCATCTCGCCGGTCTCCTTGACCGGGTAATACAGATGATAGAACCGGCCGTCCTTCTCTTCGTATTCGACCTCCGCGTCGGAGATCGATGTATGGCAGTACGGACACCAGTTGACCATGCGGTTGCCGCGGTAGATCAGGCCCTGCCCGTACAGATTGACGAACACTTCCCGGACGGCCCGCGAGCAGCCCTCGTCCATCGTGAAGCGCTGGCGGTCCCAGTCGCAGGACGAGCCCATCTTCTTCTGCTGCATCACGATGCGGTTGCCGTAGGTCTCTTTCCAGGCCCAGGCGCGCTTCAGGAAGCCCTCGCGGCCGAGCATCTCCTTCGTCACGCCTTCCTGGCGCATCGTCTCGACGACGCGCGCCTCGGTCGCGATCGAAGCATGGTCGGTGCCGGGCTGCCACAGCGTTTCATAGCCCTGCATCCGCTTGAAGCGGATCAGGATGTCCTGCAGCGTGCAGTCCATCGCATGACCCATGTGCAGCTGTCCCGTGATGTTGGGCGGCGGCATGACGATGGTATAGGGCTTCTTTTCCGGGTCGACGTGCGCGCGGAAATACCCTTTCTCTTCCCATCTCTCATACACCTTTTCTTCTATGGCCTTCGGGTCATAGGTCTTCGTCAGTTCTTTCATACGATCGTTCCTGTTTCTTTATTCGAGCATTCTTCTGCAGACTTCCTTGCGGCTGTCCGCGTATTCTTCCAGTTCCTTCTTCAGCGTCGCCGGGTCACCGAAGAACATTTCCATGGCCGGATCCCGGTCGATCGCCGCCTTCAGCGCCGCGTCCTTCGACCGGTACTCCTGCTGCCAGCGCGAGACCGCAGCATCCGGGACGTCCCGGAAAGAGAACGGATCCAGTTCCAGGCCGGACAGCATGCAGACGTGGTACATCTTTTTCAGCAGCCGCTCGTCTCCGGTCTCGTTGTAGGCCCGTTCCAGGCAGTTCAGCGCCTCGCGGTAGGCGCACAGGCGCCCGTAGCAGTCCGCCATCTTCTCCAGCGCCTCGCACTTCATCTCGTCCGTGTCACGGGCGTCCCGGTCCTCGTCGGAGAGCGTCCGGTAGACCCGGACCGCCGCCTGGTAGCGCTTCTGGGAAGCGAGCGAATCCGCCCGGTCCTTCACGCGCTCCGGCCCGTTCTTCTTCCGCTTCTTCGCGAGCGTCTCCTGGAACTCCTGGAGCTCGCTCTCGGAATAGTAACCGACCTCCGACAGCAGCATGTAGAGCGTGTTGTCCGCGTCGGACGGCGAATGGTAGAACCGCGCGATCTTGTCCGCGATGTCGGGCAGCTGAAGCTCGCGCCGGATGAACCCGATGAGACGCTCGTCAATGAAATCGTCCCTCAGGAGCGGCACGTTATGGAAGACATAATAGCAAAGTTCCTCGATCGTGTAAAGCCGGAGGTCCAGTTCCTCGACTTCGTACGGGTTCTCCGCTTCTTTTCCGCACAACAGCAGTCTGCCCACTACAATATCCTTTCAGGGAGCGCACGCTCCCGCTGTGACCGGCTCAGCCGATCGTGAACGTTTTCCGGATGAACCGGTCGGAGGACGGGAAGAACTCACCGAAGCCCTTGTCGCGCACCGTCACGGTGAACACGTCCTCCTGCGTGAAGGCGAGCGACACGCCGAAACGCGTCAGCTTGTTCCCGCGCGTGTTCAGCTCGCTAAGCGGGATCTCGACCATCGCCGGGTACCGCTCGTTCAGCTTCTGCACCTTCAGCGGGATGCTGTCGGCCTCGTCGCAGATGATGTCGAACTCTTCCTTCGTCTCGTACCAGTTGTCGCCGATGTGCGACAGCGTCAGCGTCTTCTTGTTCATGCCGCGGAAGACGTCCGCCGTGATCTCGACGCTGATGCGCCCCTCGCACATGATCCGGTACGGATAGGCCGAGGTCTTGCGCATCCGCTCGAGCCCCGCGAGCACGGCGCCCTTCGCGAAGAGGTTCTCGATGTAGAACACGCGCCGCCGCTGGCAGATCGTCTGCAGGAAATGCGTGCCCCACTGCTGGCAGGTGTCCATGCCCTTGCCGGACAGGAAGGCCGCCGAGACCATTTTCTTCGAGAGCATCCGCTCCACGCAGTTCGACATGATGTTGTCGGCCATGCGCCGTCCGGCGGCATGGTCGAGGATGTCGACGGAGAAGCCTTCCTCGAGGAAGGTCCTGTTCGCGTAGGCCACGTTCGGCTGCATGCCGCGCAGGATCTCCGTCTCGTAATAATTCAGGCCGTCGCCCGACAGATCGTAGAGGACCGCCAGGTTGGACCAGAGCTCGCGCTTCTGGGACAGCACGAAGAACAGGAAGCTCTCCGTGTGCGAGATGATGTGCACGCGCCTGCGGTCGATGCCGAGCCGCTTCACGCAGCGCATGATCGTGTCGAGCACGACCGCGTCCAGCTCCTGCACCGTGAACATCAGTTCCGAAATGCCGTCCGCCTTCCGGTCCTTCAGCACCATCTTCAGCGTCTCGTCCAGGAAATGGTACAGCAGATCCTCGGATGTGTACTGCACGCCGTCAATGGTCGAAAAACCGTTCATCGACACGATCTTCAGCAGCTTGTCCACGATCTGGCCGTCGCCGAAGAGCGCCGTCTGATAGGCGATCCCGCCGACGAGCCAGACGTCCTCGCCCTTCCTTTTGCAGACCGCGTTCTGTATGATATAAGGATTGTCGTCCTCCGAAAAGGCAAAGTCCTGCGGCTCCTCCTCGGATTCCCCGAACCAGGAGATCCTGCAGTAGTCCTTGCACAGATCGTAGCCAATGACCAGTTCCTTCATGACGTTCCCTTATGCCGTTCCTTTAACTGAAAATCTCTTCCGTCATCCGCTGCTTCAGCAGCATCGAGCGCAGGTATTCCGCCGTTTCCATCGTGTCGGCGTTCCGGACCTTCTGCTCCAGCAGGACGATGTCCTCGTAGAGGGATCCGCGCTCGACCGCCGCACGCTCCTGCGTCACGATCGCGCCTTCCTCTTCCCGAAGGTTCCCGTCCGCTTCCCGGATCATGAAATAATACTGCAGCCACTCGCGCCGGTACAGGATGAACGACCGGACGAACACGCCCGGATAGACCTGCCGGAGACTGCGGTGGAAATAGTGCCGCGACGGCAGGATCTGACCGACGACGGAGATCTCCTTCGCGGTCTCCGACCGGTACTCCAGGAACACACGTCCCTGCATCTCGGCCGGCAGCTGGACGTGTCCCTCGAATTTCGAGAAGCAGCCCAGCGCGATGTTCCGCCGCGCCGCGGTCTCCAGCAGTTCCTCCGCAAGCTTCTTCTCGTCGGGCTGCAGGCGCTTCGGGTCCTCCGACAGCAGCGTCAGGACCGCCAGCAGCGAGATCTCGGGCAGCGTCCGCACGTCCTTCTTCAGCAGCTCCTGTGCGAGCCTGCAGGGCTTCCGCCCCTTCTTGAAGCAGGTATAGCTCCGGTAAACGAGATACGCCTGCCTGAGCGCCGGGTCCTGCTGCGGCAGTACGCTGTACCACTCGTAGAACAGGTCGAGATCCCGGTCGTTGTTCGTATAAAAGCCTTCGGTCAGCGTGCGCGAAAGCAGCTGCCCGTATTCGGCGCGTTTTTTCTTCAACGTCTTCAGCAGGGCCGACATGTCGCGCTTCCCGCCCTCGAAATAGGCGTTCAGATAGTTCAGCACGTCATTGTCGGCGGTGCCTTCACGGTACAGGCCGTAGCAGAGCGCGTTCAGGGCGGGCTCGTTGCGGAACGCCTGCGACTTCAGCATTTCCTTCACGACGGCAGTGCGCTCCTCTGAAGGAAGCCCCGGATCGCCGAATTCGGCAACGTACTGGTAGACCTGCTTCAGGAAGCCGTGCGCCGCAAGATGCGTCAGCAGCCGCAGCCGGTTCTCGTTCGTGAAGCCCGCGTAATCGGCCTCCATCAGGAATTCCGATGCGTCCACGTGCGCCATCGACGGCGATTCCGACAGTTCCAGGAAGGACTCGTAGAGACGGGTCCGGAAGAAGGGATCGATACCCTTCTCCTGGATGATGTCGATCATCGGGATCACGTCGTTCTCCCGGGCCGTGCCGCGGCGGAAGACGTCCTCGACGTTCGCGATCTTCGTCAGCAGGTTGTCCGTCCGGACGTCCTGAAGAAGACGCGCCGTCTCTTCGTCCGTGAACGCCCGCTCCACGCTCAGCGACGGATCGAAGAAGCGGTTCCCGCTGCCGTTCTCGCAGGCGATGATCGCGTTGTCCGTCCACACCGGGACGACCGCGGCGCCGTCAGCGATCTTGAAGCGCGCCTCGCGCTCCAGCTCTGGATAATGGATGACGAGCCGCTTCGCTTCCGAGGACGAAGTGCGCACGACGCACACGCTCAGCATGTTCCTGAACAGTTTCTTCGTCTCTTCGTTCAGGTTCTTTTCGGTCATGACGTGCCGGAAGACCGGCAGCAGGTCCGGACTGTACTGGTCGTCGCGCATCTTCAGCAGCGCGTAGTCCAGGATCCGGTCCTCGTAAAGCGACATGATCTCCCCGTCGTCGGCGTAATGCCGCAGGACGTTCAGGAACAGCAGGTCCTTCGAGCCGATGATCCTCCGGTCGCCCAGACCGAAATACCGGATCAGCGGCCGCGGCAGCATCTCTTCGTAATGCGGCGGCAGCGACGCGAGGTCGTATTCGTAGAGGCCGTTCATCAGCACATTGCGCTGCACCGCCTCGTGGTACCATTTGAAACAGCGCTTCCCGATCAGCTTGCGCTGCATCGAGACGCTGACGATGACCTGCAGGACCTCGATGTTGCGGTAGACGCCGTAGGACGTCTTCAGCGCGGTCATGTAGAGGTTCAGCAGCGCCGGGTTCTTCAGTTCGTGCGAAAGCACCTCGAAGAGCTTCTTCTCGGAGATCAGGCCGTTCCTAAGTCCGTACAGCAGGGCCGAGAGCTCATACTGCGTCAGCACCGGGATCGCGGGCTTTCCGCTCTCCCACAGCCTGCACGTCTCCTGCAGCAGGACCGGATGCGTGATGCCCTTGACGAACCAGCTGCGCAGGAAATCCGAAGCCTTCTTACGGTCCTCGGCATATTCCGGGTTCAGCCGGTATTCGAGCAGGATCATCAGCACCGTGAACGTGCCGTCCTGGAAATAGCGGTGCGCAAGCTTCACCGCGTTCGTCTTCTTTTCTTCGTCATTCCCGACCGCGCCGGCCAGATACAGGAACAGACAGTAAACGTCCCGCTGCCGGATCCTGTCCTTCTGGACCTCGTCCTGGACCGCGATCAGGATACGCTTCGCTTCCTGCGTTTTCCCGGTGTCGACGCACGCCCAGGCGTACAGAAGATCCGTCAGGACTTCATGGACCGACGAGACCGACAGGGCGCGTATCGAGGAAAGGAGCAGCTCCTTCTCCTCATCGTCCGACGCGCGGTCATAGGACAGCCAGAGCCTTGCGGTCTTGACCAGCTTCTCCGCACGCAGGCGCTTCTCTTCCGCGCCTTCCGAAGGCGCTTTCAGCACCCGGCCCGGAACGGAACGCGCCGCAAGCGTCTTCTCCGGCTTCGCGTCCTCACCGTCTCCCTCCCTGCGGTCCGTTTCCGTGCAGCCCGCGGCCCGGAAGAATTCCGCCATGCCGCCGTCGTCACGGGACCCGGACGCGTAGGTATGGTACAGGCCGTACAGCCGCAGGTCCTTCATGAACGGGAAGGTCATGAATTCAGGCCACAGGAAGACCTTTTTCGCGTCCTCCGGGAACTCCTGCGCGTACAGGTAGAAATCCCGGACGGTCGTGATCGGTTCGGCCGGCATCGCGGAGCGCGCGAAGCCGATCGTGAATTCGTACGGCAGGATCTTCTCGCCGCCGTTATAGACGATGACGATCTCGCCCGTCACGCGGTCGAACAGCGAGAGGCCGACCGTATTGAGCGTGACGGTCATCTTGCTGCTCCGCCCGATCGAAAGCTGCCGCCCGACCGAGACGCGCGGATTCTTCGAGTAGAAGAACATGCGCATCGGCACGCCGTTCAGGGAGGTGATCCCCACCTCGATGACCTGCTTCTTCCCCGGCAGGGCGACGCCCGTCAGCTTCTCCGTTTCCAGGAAAACTTCAGGCGTCAGATATTCGATTTGTCCCTTTGCCAGCTGAAGCAGCCTGGTACGCATGATGTTTATCCTTTCAGCACCCGGACGAGTCCGTAGACGTAGATCGCCAGCAGCAGCGCGATGACGACCGCGCTCAGCACGATCGCGCGCCGCTCGAGGTCGTGCCGGATCTTGCTGCGGTTCTTCAGGCCGAAGCCCGCGATGACGATGCTCACGATGCAGATCGCGAGGATCAGCACCGGAATGATGCCGACCGCGTATCCCGCATTGCCGCCGTACGAATAACTGACGTAGATGTCGTACAACAGGAACGGGACCGTCAGCAGGCTCAGAACGAACGCAAGGATCCCCTGCGCCGTTGAATTCTTCAGATCGTTCACGAAGGTGTCGCGCCGCGAGATCCGGATATGTTTTTTATAACTGACGGGCCGGCCGGTCTGTTCGTCCAGGACGCCGCCGTCCTCCGTCACGATGCCTTCGCGCACCTTCATCGTTCCATGTTCCTCTTGTTACCGTTTATAGTACGGGTAGACGGCTTCGAACCGGCCGCGGATCGCCGCGGGGTTTTCGATCGCCTTCACGGCCTCGGTCCTCCGGGACACGAAACCGTTCATTTTTTCCATGTATTCATCCGGCGTGATCGAGCCGTCCGCGACCATTGACAGGCCCTTTTCCCAGGACGCCGTCAGCTCCGCATTCAGCAGCTGCCGCATCGATGCGTCGACCGTGTCGTAGACGAGCTCTCCCTGAAGGGTCGGCGTCACGATCTGGGTCTTCCGGTTGATCTGCAGGTATTCGATCGCCGTCAGCTTCTTCAGGATCTCCGCCCGCGTCGCGCTCATGCCGATGCCCGAGGAGCGGATCTGCGCGCGCAGCTCTTCGTCTTCGATGAGCTGGCCTGCGTTCTCCATCGCGAGGATCAGCGTGCCCGAGGAATAGCGCTTCGGCGCGCTCGTCTCGCCTTCGCGGATCTCGAAGCCCTTCACCGGCAGGACGGCGCCCTTGCGGATGCCTTCGAGCCGTTCCAGAAGGACGGTGTCGTCCGAATCGACCTCGGCGGAAGGCTCCGCCGAAGGCTTTCCTTCATTGCCCGTATTTGCGCCGATTTCGGCCTTTTCGGCCGCTTTCGCGCTCCGGGCGTTCTGATAGACCTTCAGGTACCCTTCGTCTTTTAAAAAGCGGAAATTCGCGAAGAAATGCTCATTCCTGCACGACAGTTCCAGCGCGAACTTCTCGTAGCGCGCGTTCGGGAAAAAGATGCACAGGAAGCGCCTGCAGATCAGCTCGTAGACCTGCTTCGCGACCGGATTCAGGGACGCGAAGGCATTCAGCCCCTGTCCCGTCGGAATGATCGCGTAATGGTCCGTGATCTTCTTGTCGTCGGTGTACATCGAGCGTTCGATGCCCACGTGGCTCTTCTTCGCGAGGATCTCCGAAGCGAAGTCCTTCACGGGCTCGAAGCGCGTCAGCCCCGAGATGTTCCGCCCGATCTCCTTCGCGACTGCCGTCGACAGCACACGCGCGTCGGTGCGCGGGTAGGTGACGAGCTTCTTCTCGTACAGCTCCTGCACGATGCCGAGCGTCTCGTCCGGCGATTTCTTGAACCGCTTCGAGCACTCGTTCTGCAGCTCCGCAAGGTTGAACAGCAGCGGCGGTCTCTTCTGCTCGGTCTTCTTCTCGTTCGACAGCACCGTCATTTCGACGGGATTCTCTTCTTCGAGGAAGCGCACGAGTTCTTCCGCCGTCTCGCGCTGTTTGAACCCGTTCTCCTTGTACAGAAGCGGCGAGCCGAAATACTTCGTGCCCTCGACGGCCCGCCATTCGGCGTCGAACCCGTCCAGAAGCCCGGCGACCCGGTAGAACTTCGACGCGGTGAAAGCGCGGATCTCACGCTCCCGCCGCACCACCATGCCGAGCACGCACGTCATGACGCGGCCGACCGAGATCACCGCCCGCTGCTTATGCAGCGCGTCCGCGACCGTATTGCCGAACTTCAGCGTCAGCGCGCGCGAGAAATTGATCCCCATCAGGTAGTCTTCCTTCGCGCGCAGATACGCGGACGCCGCGAGATCGTCGTATGCCGACAGGTCCTTCGCTTCCCGGATGCCGCGCCGGATCTCTTCCTCCGTCTGGGAGTCGATCCAGACCCGCCTTTCCCGCTTGCCGGACACGTGCGCCTCCTGGCGCACGAGCCGGTAGATGTATTCGCCTTCGCGCCCCGAGTCGGTGCAGACGTAGATCGTCTCCACGTCGGGACGGTTCAGCAGGTTCTTCACGATATTGAATTGTTTGCCGACGCTCTCGATGACCTCGTACTTCCACTCCGTCGGGATGAACGGGATCGTATTCAGGCTCCAGCGTTTCAAGGCGGGATCGTAGGCTTCCGGATAGGACATCGTGATCAGGTGCCCCACGCACCAGGTCACGATGGCGTCCTGCGACTCCACGAAGCCGTCCCGCCGCTCGCCCCTTACCCCGAGGACGCGTGCGAACTCAAGCGCCACACTGGGTTTTTCGGCGATGTAAAGGTCTTTTCCCATGTATACTCGGTCAGTCCGTGATAAAGCGGTAGACGGTCAGGCTCGTCCGCTCCTCGTTCGCCTTGATGACCGGGGAAGCGAATTCAGGCAGGTTCACCGCATTCGGCGCGTACTGCGTCTCAAAGCAGGCCGCGCAGTGCTTTCCGTAATAGGCACCGTCCTTGCCGTTCGTGTAGTCGGTCTTGTTCGCGGCATAGAACTGGACGCCCGGCAGGTCCGTGTACATCTCCATGGAGATGCCGCTGACATCGCCGGTCAGGGTGCCGAAGTATTCCGCATCTTCCTTGACCTGTCCGCCGTTGATGACGTAGTTGTGGTCATAGCCCTGGCCCATCATCAGGTCCTCGTCGTCGGAGAAGATGTCGCGGCCGATCGTCTTCTCTTCGCGGAAGTCGAACGGGGTGCCCGTCACATCCTTCTCTTCGCCGGTCGTGATCAGGCGCGCGTCTGTCGGGCAGTACGCGTCCGAAAGGAGCGTCAGCTTATGGTTCAGCACCGTGCCCGAATCGTGGCCGTTCAGGTTGAAGTAGGAATGGTTCGTCATGTTGAAGACCGTGTCCTTGTCGGACCGGCCGTAGTACTCGATCAGCAGCTCGTTGTCGTCGGTCAGCGTATAGGAGACCTCGACGTCCATGTTCCCCGGGAAGCCCTGGTCGCCGTCTTCGGAGAACAGGTAGAAAATGACGGTCTCGGAATCTTCGACCACCTCGGTCTCGAAGTCCCATTTGCGGTGGCAGAAGCCGTTCGGGCCGGAATGCAGGTTCACGGTCGGCTGCGTTTCCGCAAGGCGGTAGGTCTCGCCGTTCAGCGTGAACGCCGGACCGTCGATGCGGTTCCCGTTCCGTCCGATGCAGGCGCCGAAGTTCACCGGATTCTCTTCATACTCTTCCACGGTCCTGTAGCCCGTGACGACGTCGGTCAGCTTTCCGTTCTTATCCGGCACGCGCAGGGCCACCAGGCTCGCGCCCAGGTCGGTCACGACCGCTTCCATGCCGTTCTTGTTTTTCATCGTGAAAAGGCACACGTTCGTGCCGTCCTTCATCGAACCGAATCTCAACTGTTCCATTGCAGAAAACCTCCTGATCCCAGATCTGTTTTACTGACAGGCGATAAATGCCCACTATTAGAGAAAGTATACAACAAAGCCCCCGAATAGGGAAGAACTTTTTTGCCTTCCGGCCGTTTTTTCACAGGTGTTTTTTCATAAAACAAAAAGAGCAGCGAACGATTCGCTGCTCTTCTTCGAGCTGAAGACGGGACTCGGACCCGTGACCTCCTCACTACCAATGAGGTGCGCTACCGCCTGTGCCACTTCAGCCTGTCGGTTCTGACGACGAATGGTATATTACTATACCGGACCGGTTTTGTCAAGCAAAGAGATGGTTTTTTCTGATATGCCCATTTCAGAACTTGCTTTTTATTCCGTACAATGATAAAATCAGGGAAACACTGTGAAAGGAGCTCTCTCATGGATTTATTGAAACAGATTTGGCCTACGCCGTTTAAGATCACTCCGAAGGATCTGAAGTCCTTCCTGGTCCAGCTGATCATCTTCATCGTCGTGATCGTGATCGCGAGCCTTCTGATCGGCCTTCTTGCCAAGATCCCGATCCTGGGCATCGTTTTCAAGATCCTCGGCGGCCTGATCGACATCTACGCGGTCGTCGGCGTGATCCTGTGCATTCTGAAATTCCTGGACGTATTGAAATAAGTCCGAGAGAGAAAGAACCGGCGCTTAACGCACCGGTTCTTTTTTCATGCCTTCACGGCCGCTCTTCTTCGTTCCGCGGGGAAGCCGTTCCTTCCTTTCCGTCCGGGCTTTCCGGCCCTTCCGCCGGGCTTTCCGCGCTTTCTGCGGGGGCTTCCGCGCTTTCTGCGGAGGCTTCCGCGCCTTCCGCCGGATCCGCCGCGCCCTCCCCGGAGGCTGCCGCAGTATCTTTCTTCTCGAACGCCTCGCCGAGCTCGTCCGCTTTCTTCTGGAGCGCGTTGTTGAACGCGTCCGGATCCGCCATGACGACCGTGCTCTCCGTCCTGCCCTGGATCGAATTGTTGATCTCCATGACGTTCTTCACGAGCACGATGAACAGCATCAGGAGCTCATAGACGATGCGCACCGCGACCGGGCCGACGATCATCATCAGCAGGCCTCTCCAGCCCCGCTCGAAGATCATCAGGAAACCCGTGGCGACGATCGCGCACGTCGTCAGGATGTATAAAAAGCGGAGCACCGCTTCGAGATAGATCTTCCTGAACGTCAGGAAATCCTTCAGCCACCGCAGGCCGCCCTTCAGGGACTGCTCCTGCTTCGAAGACGTCAGGAAAAGATAGACGCACCCCGTCAGCAGCAGGCCGGCAACGAAGCCGGCGCCGTGTTCCCAGCCAATCATCAGATGATCCCCTCCCATTCCAGCGCGGCGTACGCCAGGTTCCGGACGCGCCGCTGGATATACAGGCCTTTCGTGTCCACGCCCTGCTCGGCGTAGACGATCGCCAGCTTATTGTCCGTATCCACGAGCATGTAGGTGCCCCAGGCGCCGCCCCAGCCGAACTCGCCGACGGGGCTTGCCGTGCCGCTCTGCGCGCGGTCCACGAGCGTCCGGACGCCGAGTCCGTAGCCGTAGCCCTGGCGCGCGATCTGCGAGGCGAAGATGTCCCTGTACTGCTGCGGACCCAGGTAATTCTGCTTCATGAGGTCGACCGTTCTCCCGGCCAGGATCCGCGCGCCGTTCTCGCCGACGCCGCGGTTCGCGAGCGCGCAGGTGAATTTCGCGTAATCGTCGACCGTCATCGAAAGCCCGGCCCCGCCGGACTCCAGGTTCGGGCTGACCTGGTAAGGATTCTGCTGCTCTCCCGGGACGAAGGTCTTCCCGTCCTCGCCGAAGCCGCAGCGGATCATGTAGCGCTCTTCCTGTTCCTTCGTCGGGTGGAAGGACGCCGTCTCCATCCCGAGCGGATCGAAAATGTTCTTCTGCAGGTATTCGCCGAAGCTCATGCCCGACCAGACCTCGATCAGCCGTCCGAGGACGTCGTGCGCGAGGCTGTACGCCCAGTGCGTTCCCGGCTCGTACGACAGCGGGCTCTTCGCGACCGCCGTGATGAACTCGGCCGTCGTGAACTTCCCGTCCGTTCTGCGGATCAGGTCCAGCACCGGTTCGGCCTGCAGGTTGTAGTCCAGCCCGGCGCTCATCGAGAACAGATGCTGGATCTCGATCTTCTTTTCCGCATCTTTCAGCGTGTATTCCTGATCGGCCGTGCAGATCGCGTCCGGATCCTGACCGACGCGGACCTTCATGTGCATGAATTCCGGCAGGTAATCCGTCAGCGGGTCGTTCAGCAGGAATTTCCCCTTCTCGAACAGCTGCAGCGCCGCCGTGCACGTGATCGGCTTCGTCATCGAGAACATCTTGTACATCGTGTCCCTGTTCGTCGGGATGTTCTTCCACATGTCCTGATACCCGGTCATATAGCGGTAGACAGGCTTGAAATCCACATAAAGCGCCAGGTCGTTCCCGCCGATGCCCATGCCGATGAGCGAATCCTGGAACGCCTCGATGTCCTTGAACGTCATATCGTACTCCCCTTGTTCTTTCTTGATATGTTCTTTCCGGCCCTGATCGTCCGGCGGGCCGGCCGTTTTCTGCTACAATACTGCCGCAGCGCCCTTCACATTCTCTTCCGAAAGCGTTCTCTCCGCCGCTTCCTCCGCCTGCTTCAGGATCGCCGCGTCCGTGTAGATGTCGCCCATCCGGAACGCGATGTCGCCCGACTGCCTGAGCCCGAAGAAATCGCCCGGGCCGCGCATCTTCAGGTCCTCCGATGCGATGAAGAAACCGTCGTTCGAATCGTTCAGCACCTGCAGCCGCTTCTTCGACTCCTCGCTCAGGGTCGTGTCGACCATGATGCAGTAGGACTGGCTGCTCCCGCGTCCGACGCGGCCCCGGAGCTGATGCAGCTGGGCCAGGCCGAAACGCTCGGCGTTCTCGATCAGGATCACGGTCGCGTTCGGCACGTCGATGCCGACCTCGATGACCGTCGTCGAGACGAGCACCTGGATCTCGTTCTTCGAGAAGGCCGTCATCAGTGCTTCCTTCTCGTCGTTCTTCATCTTCCCGTGCAGGTATTCGACGCGGATATAAGGCGGCAGCGCCTGCCGCAGGACCTTCGCGTAGTCCTCCACGTTCTCGCCTTCGGAGGTCTCGGATTCCTCGACCATCGGACAGATCACGTAGGCCTGGTGTCCCTCGTCGACCTGTTTCCGGATGAAGGAATAGGCCTTCCCGCGGTAGCCGATGTCGACGACCGCGTTCTTGACCGGGAGCCGGTTCTTCGGCAGCTCGTCCATCACGGAGATGTCCATGTCGCCGTACAGGATCAAGGCGAGCGTGCGCGGGATCGGCGTCGCGGACATGACGAGCACGTGCGGCGACTGCCCTTTTTCGGTCAGGGCGCGGCGCTGGTTGACGCCGAAGCGGTGCTGCTCGTCGGTGATGACGAGCGCCAGGTCTTCGTAATGCGCCTTTTCCTGGATCAGGGCGTGCGTGCCGATCACGATGTCCGTCCTGTGCGTCGCGATCCGTTCGTACGCTTCCTTCTTTTCTTTCGCGCTCATCGAGCCCGTCAGCAGCTCGATGCTCAGGCCGAGCCCGTAATCATCGGACAGCTTCCGGAAGTTCTCGGCATGCTGGCGCGCGAGCACCTCGGTCGGCGCCATCAGCGCCGACTGCCAGCCGTTCAGCGCGGTCTCGTACATCGCGAGGAACGCGACGATCGTCTTGCCGGAGCCGACGTCGCCCTGGACGAGCCGGTTCATGACGGACGG
>JAGDBR010000359.1 GCA_017958935.1 Lachnospiraceae bacterium
CGGCGAGGAGTGCCTGGGACGCATGTTCAACCTGCTGGGCGATCCGATCGATAACATGGATCCGCCTTCCATCGAGGAGCATTGGCCGATCCACAGGAGCGCACCCAGCTTCGATGAACAGGAAGGCGCTACGGAGATCATGGAGACA
The DNA here is from genome assembly GCA_017958935.1 of Lachnospiraceae bacterium. Next base: position 149 of record JAGDBR010000359.1, read on the forward strand.
GGCATCAAGGTCGTTGACCTGATCTGCCCCTACGCAAAGGGCGGTAAGATCGGTCTGTTCGGCGGCGCCGGCGTCGGCAAGACGGTCCTGATCCAGGAACTCATCTACAACATCGCGACCGAGCACAACGGCTATTCGGTGTTCACGGGCGTCGGCGAAAGGACGCGTGAAGGAAACGACCTTTACTACGAAATGAAGGAATCCGGCGTCCTGTCGAAGACCGCGCTGGTCTACGGCCAGATGAACGAGCCGCCGGGAGCGCGTATGCGCGTCGGCCTCGCGGGCCTGACGATGGCGGAATACTTCCGTGACGTGAAGAACCAGGACGTGCTGCTGTTCATTGACAATATCTTCCGTTTCACCCAGGCGGGCTCCGAAGTGTCGGCGCTTTTAGGCCGCATGCCTTCGGCCGTCGGTTACCAGCCGACGCTTGCGACGGAAATGGGCGCCCTGCAGGAGCGCATCACGTCGACGAAGAAGGGCTCCATCACGTCGGTCCAGGCCGTTTACGTGCCTGCGGACGACCTGACGGACCCGGCGCCGGCCACGACGTTCGCGCACCTGGACGCCACGACGGTCCTGGACCGCGGCATCGCGTCCCTGGGCATCTATCCGGCCGTCGATCCGCTGGAGTCCACCTCCCGCATCCTGACGCCGGAAGTCGTCGGCGAGGAGCATTACGAAGTCGCCAAGCGCGTGCAGGAGATCCTGCAGCGCTATAAGGAACTGCAGGACATCATCGCGATCATGGGCATGGACGAACTGTCGGACGAAGACAAGATCACCGTCGCCCGGGCGCGCAAGGTCCAGCGTTTCCTGTCCCAGCCGTTCCACGTCGCGGAGCAGTTCACGGGCTACGACGGCAAGTACGTTCCGCTGAAGGAAACGGTGCGCGGCTTCAAGGAGATCATCACGGGCGTCCACGACGAGATCCCGGAGAGCTATTTCCTGTATGCCGGCACGATCGACGACGTCGTCGAGAAGTTCCGGAAGAATTAAGATCCGCGGGCAGGGAGAGTTTTCGCCATGACGTTTCATCTGACAATCGTGACTCCTGACGGAGTCTCCTACGCGGGAGAGGCCGAAGCCGTTTACGTCCGGACGACGGACGGGCGGATCGGCATCCTGCCGGGACATACGGAATACGTGGCCGCGCTCGGCATGGGCGAAGCGAAGGTCGTTTTCGACGGCACGGAGCGGACCGCGGCCTGCATCGGCGGCATGATCACGGCGGCGGAGAACGACGTGCGCATCGTCGCGACGACCTTTGAATGGGCGGACGAGATCGACGTCGAACGCGCGAAACTGTCGGAAGCACGGGCACGGGCCCTGCTGGAGGACAAAGAGCTCTCCGAGAACGACAGGCGCCTGGCCGAAGCCCGCCTGAAACGGGCGCTGGTGCGCATCAGCGCGGCGAAGTAAGACACGCGCAAAATGACTCGAAAAAACTCCGGAAAGCATTTTTCCGGAGTTTTTTTATGGCATTTTCCGAAAGATTCTGTTATATTATAAGTTGATTTAATTTGGGGTCGTGTACCCGTTTATCGCTTATGAACAAGAAAAGGTTTTTCACGGATTTCATATACGGGATCATCGGCCTGGCGGTCATGAACGCGGTCCTGAGCCTGCTCGTCTATCCTTTGATCGAGCGGCGGCTCGGCA
>JAGDBR010000035.1 GCA_017958935.1 Lachnospiraceae bacterium
AAAACGGTCCGGGAACAGAACTGAAAAGACCGCTGCGTGAATGCAGCGGTCTTTTTCCGTGTGCGCTTCGCCGCCGCATCGGGCGGTTCGGCGCACTTTTTCTTTTTGCGCGGTTTACCCGTCGATTTTCTTCAGCTTCGCGAAGCTTGCGAACATCCGTTTTTCGCCGTATTCATCGAAATTCACGGCGACCTCGTAATCCTTCTTCCCGTCGACGATCTCCAGGACCGTGCCGCAGCCGAACTTGACGTGCTGCACGCGGTCCCCGACGCCGTAGTCCAGGCCGACGGCCTTTTTTACTTCAAACGTCCGTCCGAAGGTCGCGGGCTTCGGGGGTGTGAACGGCTTCTTCGGGGCGCCGCCCGACGTGCCGGATCCGATGCCAAAAGCACCGCCATAGGAGCCGCTGCCAAAGCCGTAGCCGCCTGATCCGCCGTAGGATCCTCCCCCGGCGCCTTGCTTGAAGCTGAAGCCCTTGTAGCCGCGGTCTTCGTCCGCGCCGTACGCGCTCCTGCCGCTCCGGCGCTCCGTCATCCGGCCGTCGGTGTCCAGCATGTCTTCCGGGATCTCCTGCACGAAGCGGGAGGGCTTATTGTTGCGCATCTCACCGTTCACGGTCCGCGCGCGCGCGCCGGAAATGAACAGCTCCTTCTGCGCCCGCGTCATGCCGACGTAGCACAGCCGCCGCTCTTCTTCGATGTCCATGTAGTCGCCCGAACTGATCGACTGGTAGGACGGGAACAGGCCGTCTTCACAGCCTGCGAGGAAGACCGTCGGGAACTCGAGTCCCTTCGAGGAATGGAGCGTCATCAGCAGCAACTTGTCGTCGTTCTCGGACACGGCGTCCACGTCCGCGACCAGCGCGATCTCCTCCAGGAAATCGGACAGGGTCGGCTCATGGTCGCCGTCGAAGTTTTCCTGGAAATCCGTCGCCTTCGAGATCAGCTCTTCGATGTTCTCCTTCTTCTGTTCCTTTTTCTCGTCCTCAAAGTCTTCCAGCGTCGAATAATAGTCCGTCTTGTCAATGACCGCGCGGATCAGTTCGTCGAACGCGACCGCTTCCCCGCTCGGCCGTCCGTCGGGCAGCAGCCCGGCCTGCTCGCGCAGTTCGCCGATCAGGTGGGCGAAAGCCGAAAGCTTCGTCCGCGCACGCTCGACGCCCGGGATCTCGTCCGTGTACCGCAAAGCTTCCAGCAGGGAGAGCCCGTGCTGCGCCGCGTACGCACCGACCTTGTCGAGCGTCGTGTCGCCGATGCCCCGCCGCGGGACGTTGATGATCCTGCGCGTCGAAATGTCGTCGCGGCCGCCGGCCACGGTCTTCAAATACGCGATCAGGTCCTTGATCTCCTGGCGCTGGTAGAAGTTCACGCCGCCGACGATCTGGTACGGGACGTTCTGCAGGAGGCACCGTTCTTCAAACAGGCGGGACTGCGCGTTCGTCCGGAACAGGACCGCGTAATCCTTGTACTGCGCGCCGCTCCGGACGCCCCGCACGACGGTGCGGACGACCTCCTCAGCCTCCTGGTAGGCGTTGTCATAGAACTTGAAATGGACGGGGATGCCCTCGCCGAGGTCGGACCACAAATGCTTCTCCTTCCGGCCGCGGTTGTGCCGGATCACGGCGTTCGCGGCGTCCAGGATGTGCGTCGTGGAGCGGTAATTCTGCTCCAGCTTCACGACCTTCGTGCCCGGGAAATGCGACTCGAACTCCAGGATGTTCCGGATGTCCGCGCCGCGGAAGCGGTAGATCGACTGGTCGTCGTCGCCGACGACGCAGAGGTTCCGGTGCTTCTTCGAAAGCAGCCACACGAACTGGAATTGCGCTTCGTTCGTATCCTGATACTCGTCCACGAGGATGTAGCGGAAGCGGTCCTGCCAGTATGCAAGGACCTGCTCGTTCTCTTCGAACAGCTGCACGGTCTTCAGGAGCAGGTCGTCGAAATCGAGCGCGTTGTTCTTCTTCAGCATCTTTTCGTACGCGTCGAAGATCTCTGCTTCCTTCTGCGCACGGTAATCGGACCCGGCCTCCTCCAGCTTGTCCTGCGGCGTCAGCATCTCGGTCTTCGCGTCCGAGATGTAATTCACCATCGCGCGCTCGCGGTACATCTTCGGGTCCAGGTCGAGCTCCTTCAGCACGCGCCGCACGGCCGCCCGCTGGTCATCCGCGTCGTAGATCGTGAAGTCGGTGTCGTAGCCGAGCCGGTCAATGAACCGGCGCAGGATCCTGACGCAGGTCGAGTGGAAGGTCGCGACCCACACGGAGTCGCCGAAGTCCACGAGCTTCTGCACGCGCTCCTTCATCTCGTCCGCGGCTTTGTTCGTGAACGTGATCGCGAGGATGTTGTAAGGCGGGACGTTCTTCTCTTCAATGAGATAGGCGATCCTGTGCGTCAAAACGCGCGTCTTGCCCGCGCCCGCGCCCGCCAAAATAAGAAGCGGTCCCTCGGTGTGAAAGACCGCCTCTTTTTGAGGTTCATTCAGCAATGCGTACTTTTCGTCGTGCATACTGTGTAAAAACCTAAAGGGTCATCTAAGATCTTCCCGCAAGCGGGTGCCTCCTGATGACGTTATCCGATCTGCTGGCCGCAGAACGGGCAGAACTTCGCGCCCGGGATCACGAGCTTCTGGCCGCAGAACGGGCAGAATCTTGCGATCGGCTGGCCGTCTTCGGCCGTCTCGACCTTCACGTCGGGCGTGACAGGCGCCGGTGCCGGTGCCGGAGCGGGAGCCGGAGCCGGGGCTGCGCCGCCGTTCAGCTGGCCCGCAAGCTGCTGGCCCATCGCAAGGCCGGCTGCCATCTGCGCCATCGTGGTCGCGGTGCTGTCGCCGCCGTTCTCATTGTCCAGGCTGTTCGCGAACTGGACCTGCGTGTAATGCTGGGTGTCGCCGACCATCGCTGCGCCTGCGGCCTTCTCCTGCATCTCGCGGACGGATTCCGGATAGGAAACGCTCTGGATCGTATAATTCGTGCAAGCCATGCCGAACTGGGAGAACTCTTCGTTCAGCGCGGCGGTGATGTCCTTCGAGATGTCGTACGCGTTTGCCTGGATATTGAACATATCCTTGCCGTCCTTCAGGATGTACTTCATCAGGAGCTGGTCGTTGATGGAGCCGATGCGGTGCTTGATGTCGTCGATCGTGAAGCGCTTCTGCGCGCCCGCGACCTTCTCCAGCAGGACCGTGTAGTCGCCGACCTTCGTCGTGAAGGTGCCGAACGCACGGATCGGCATGCCGCCCGGGAGACCCGCGACCGGCAGGTTCAGCGCATTCTGCGTGCCCCAGTTCACCACAAACTCTCTCGTGTTGACGAACAGGACTTCCGCGCGCAGGCCCGAATCAAAACCGAACTTCCAGCCCTTCAGCGTGCTCAGGAAAGGAATGATCTGCGACTGGATGTCGTATTCGCCTTCCTCTGTGAAGATGCCTTCGATGCGACCCTGGTACAGGAAGATCGCGTCCTGAGCCGGACGGATGATGAGCTTGCTGCCTCTCTTGATCTCATCATTGTTCCATTTATAGAAAATGGAATTGTCGTCCATGTCAGCCCATTCCACGACGTTCAGCAGCTGGCCGGAAACCACGTCTTTAATGCTGTCAAATAAACCCATAATAACCTCCTTGGTAAGTTATTGTCATCGCAATAGGATTCCCTATGAATGATTATAAACAACTCTTCCGGACTTGTCGATACTTTTTTTCCGGATATCGGCGCCCGGCCTGCCGCCTGAAAGCGGTGTCCACGGGCTTTCCGCGCGTTCCGCTTACGGGATCTCGTACCTCAGGCCCGCGTGGTCTTCCCAGAGGTGCATCTGGGTCGCCATCGTCTGCGCCCAGAGGAAATAGAAGTCCTTGTTGTAGTGCGCGTGATCGTGCGAATTGATGTATTTGAAATCCGCGTACGGCGTCGCCGACACGTAGATCGCGCCGGTCTCGTCGCAGACCTGCCTGATGCGGGCGTTGAAGTCCGGGATCATGAAGAAGCGGTAGAAATACGGACGCGCTTCCTCCGGACACGGCAGGATCTCCATCAGGTAGATGACGCTGTTCGGGTTGATCGCGTGGTACTGCTGCACCATCTTCAGGTAGTCCTGGTAGAAGCGCTCGTTGCTGCCGTTATAGTAGCCGATGTCGTTCAGGCCCATGATGAAGAGGGTCTTCGGGGCGTACAGGTACGCCTGCTCGAGCGCGAACGGCGTGATCTGCTCGACCGAATTGCCGCTGCGGTACTTGACTTCCTTCTCGGACATGACACCGCAGTCCACGGCATTCTTCGCGCGGGAGTTGCCGATGACGATGCAGTGCGAGAAGAGCGCGCGCAGGTACGGGATGTCCGTGTCGTCGCAGTTGTAGACGACTTCCCGCGGGATAAGGTGCGAGCCTGCGAGCGGCGCCGTCAGGGCCGCCCATTCCGCTTCCTTCGAAGACTCCGCGACGGACGACTCGTAGATCGAGGCGGCGATGCTGTTCTCGATCTCGATGCTCTCCTGGATGCTCGACTGCCGGATCGATTCCTCGATCGACACGGATTCTGCAATGGACTCCTTGCGGCTCGCCTCGATCGAGCGCATCGCGCGCACGACCTCGCCGACGTCCGCCTCCTCGAGCGACTTCAGCGCTTCGACGGCGGTCTCGTCGACCGGGGCGACCGACGTGTCGGACGCGATCGCCGGATTCGACAGGTACGCCGCTCCGACAAGGAGGGCGAACGCGCAGCCGATCACCGCGAAATACCGGCCTTTCATTCTGCTTTTCGGTGCTTTCTTTTCGCTCATTCAAGCTTCCTTTACGATATTCTGGATCCAGATGTTCTTCCGGATCATCAGGACGCCGATGCCCACCTTGATGAAGTCGGCAAGCGCGACGCATACGTAGATCCATACGGCCGGCACCGCCGTGAAGCGGCTCAGCACGAAGGCGATCGGGATGCTGACGGCCCAGATCATCAGACAGTCGTAGACAAAGGTCAGCATCGTCTTTCCGCCGCAGCGCAGCGTGAAGTAACAGGCGTTGTTAAAAGCGTTCTGCGGCGCGAAGCACGCGTACGCGAGCAGGAACGACGTCGCGATCGCGCGGACCTCTTCCGTCGTGTTGTAGACCTTCGGGAAGACGCCCGAGACCGCGACGAGCAGGGCGGACGTGACGAGGCTCATCACGACGTTCGTGAAGAGCATCTTGTTGTCCGTGTCCTTCGCGTCCTGCAGTCTGCCGGCGCCCAGAAGCTGACCGACGATGATGCCGACCGAGCTGCCGAACGACAGGAAGACGACGTTCAGGCAGTTGTTCACGGTGTTCGCGATGTTCAGCGCCGCGACGACCGCGAGGCCGCGCATCGAGTAGCACTGCGCGAGGAAAGAGATGCCCGTCGACCACAGCGCTTCGTTCGCGAGGATCGGGAACCCCTTCGTGATGTAATCCTTCAGATAAGTCCTGCGTACCTTCACGGTCCGGTACAGGCCGGCGACCCAGGTGTGCTTTTCTTTGTGCGTGTGCGCGTAGATCACGACGATCAGGACTTCGACGACACGGGAAATGAGCGTCGCGGCGGCCGCGCCGACGACGCCGAGCGCCGGCAGGCCGAAATGTCCGTAGATCAGGACCCAGTTCAGGAACAGGTTCGTCGTGACGGCGATGAGACTCGCCTTCATCGGCAGCAGCGTCTCGCCGCATTCGCGCAGCGTCGACGCGTAGACCTGCAGCAGCATGAACGGCAGGAACGACAGGACGATGAGCCGCATGTACGCCTGACCGAAGCCGAGCGTCGCGAGCGCGTTCTCGCTGACGCCCTCTTCGTTCAGGTAGAGGCCGATCAGCGGCGCCGAAAACAGCAGAAGCACTGCGGTGGCAAGCGCCGTCAGCATGACGCCCGTCCACAGCTTCATCCGGAAGGAGTCCCGGACGCCCTCGTCGTCGCGCTTTCCGAAGAACTGCGCGGTGAAGATGCCCACGCCGGACAGCCCGCCGAACACGCACAGATTGTAGATGAATATCAGCTGGTTCGCGATCGAGACGCCCGTCATCTGCTCCGTGCCGACGGCGCCGACCATCACGTTGTCCAGAAGACCGACGAAATTCGAGATGCCGTTCTGCACGATGATCGGGACCGCGATCCCGAAGACCAGCCGGTAGAAGTTTTTATCGCCGATGAACCGCTCGCGGAAGGGTTTTCCGCGGGAGGCGTCGGTAAAGGTCATGTTCGCCATGATCAGAAAATTATACTACAAACAGTGGAAGAAGACAAGTTTTCGCGCGCAAAGCCGGGGTTTTACGCTTCCCGTCCCGCGAAATACACGTTCAGGACGGCAAAGACCGACCATGCGACGGTGATCAGCAGCACGGGTCCGGCCGACAGAAGGCCCAGACCGGCGAGGACGGCCGCGGCGGCCGTCGCGGCCGCACCGGCGATCAGGCCGGTACGCGCGGTCTTCACCGTCTTGCGCGCCAGGGAAACAGCCTGTTCGTACCGGTCCGGGTCCGGATCCGGCATGAAGAAGCCGGCTTCCTTCGGCGCTTCCAGCGTTTCATGGCCTTCCGGGTAGACGCCGCAGCGCGCGAGCGCACCGGTCCCCGACTGAAATGCCAGCGGGACCGCAAAGGCGGATACGAGCGGGCACGCAGCCGCAAGCAGCGCTGAGCCCCTGCGGATCCAGTCCGGGAAAGCGCTGCCCGTGATCAGCGGCGGCAGCACTGATACGAGCACGGCGCAAAGAAGCAGGACGGCGGCCAGGATCTTCGACAGCCGGACCGCGGTCCGCTCCGTCTTCCCGGGCTTTTCGCCCGCCTGTTTGAGCCGCGCGGAGAGTTTCTGCAGCATCGAATCTTCGGCTGTCTTCCCGGCGCGTATGATCAGCGGCCCCCGGCCGTTCACGAGGCCCGAGACGACTATGCTCCCCTTCCGGATGCGCACGGGGTCTGAGCCGCCGCTCAGCAGGGAAAGGTCCCCTTCCGAAGCGCCCTCCTCGACGACGCCGTCCAGCGGAACGGTCTCCGACGGACCGACCAGGATCAGGTCGCCCGGAACGGCTTCATCCGCCGGCAGCTTCACGAAGTCATTGCCGCGCCGCGCGAAGACTTCCTGCGGCAGCGCGTTCTCGTCCGGCAGCGCCCGCCGCCGGATGCCCGAAACGACCAGGCTCAGGACGAGGTCTCCCGCCGAGAACAGCAGCATGACGGCCGCCGCTTCCGTATGGTCGCCGAGCGCGAAGAGCGCAAGGCACGCCAGCGTCACGAACACCGGGCTTTCGAGCAGCCTGCCCTTCGTCAGGCAGTCCGCCGCGCGAAGCAGCACGTCGAAGCCCGCCAGCAGGAAGGCCGCGAACGAGAGCGACGCCGTCAGCGCGGTCCGCGCCCACAGCGCCTCGATCCTGTACAGGATCCCGCCGTAGCGCAGGAAAAGCAGCACCGCGAACAGCACGGCCCCGATGCAGATCCGGATCAGTTTGCTCTTCTGTTCTTTCGTCATCCGTCCATGCCGGCGCATCCTCTTCCGCTCATCGCGCCGGTCCTCCGTCATTTGTCTTTTATTATACCACTTTCCCGCGGTTTCGGATAGTCTGAAAGAAAGACACAAAGATTTCACAAAGATTTTTAGCACTCACTCTTGACGAGTGCTAACAAAAGTGGTATAACAGGGGTGTCCGATGAGGAGAGGCTATCCGATCCCCGTCCGGCAACCGAAAAAATAACCGCAACGACATAGAAGGAGGAAAAAACAATGTTTATGCCCAGTATTTTCAGAGATAATTTTGTAGAGGACTTTTTCGATGATTTCAACCGCCCGCTGCGCGGCAAGGGTCCTGCGATGAACAACATCATGAAGACCGACGTGGTCGAGAACGAGAACGGCTACGAGATCAGCATCGATCTCCCGGGCTATAAGAAAGAGGACGTGACCGCCGAACTGAAGGACGGCTACATGACGATCAGCGCCGAGTCGAAGAAGGAAAACGAAGAGAAGGATCAGAACGGCCGGTTCATCCGCCGCGAGCGCTTCGTCGGCAGCTGCTCCAGAACGTTCTACGTCGGCGATGCCGTGACCGAGGAAGACATCAAGGCGAAGTTCGAAGACGGCGTCCTGAAGGTCTCCGTTCCGAAGAAGGTCGTTCAGCCGGAGATCCCGGAGAAGAAGGTCATCGCGATCGACTGACCGCTTTCAGTTGACATTTGATTTCCGATCCCCCATACGGAAGGCCCCGGGAAACCCCCGGGGCCTTTTTCATGTCCTGTGCACGGCCAAAAGAGCGCTTCTCCGGCCGTTCCTTGCGTCTGATTTTTCAGTTTTCTTCCGCTATGCCCTTCAGCACGTAATCCGCGTCCGCGATCACCGCGGCCAGTTTCTCATGATCCAGCGGCGCAGCCGAGACGACGACGGTCGTATTTGTCCTGCAGTCCGACTCCACGCTCTCCACGTCAAACGCCCGCCTGATCGCCTCGTTCACGTGGCGCTCGCAGTTATGGCACATCATTCCTTCCACATTCAGTACGGTCTTCACGGTTTTTCTCCTCCCTGTTTCCTCTTCTAAAGACAGTCTCCTGTCGATTTCTTTTAACATTTCTTCCGGCAGTCCGCCTTTTTCCGCAGCCGCGGCGTTCGCCCGGATGTGCTGTGGATCGGCGGAACCCACGATCCGCACCGACACGGCCGGATTCGACAGCGCGTAGCGCAGCAGCAGCTCCGGCACGGTCTCGTTCTCCCCGCAGAGTTCCCCGAGCTTCGCGCGCTCGAGCCGCACCGCGTCTTCCGGGAAATACTTCTTCAGGATCCCGCGGGCAATGACCCCGTAACCCTGCTTCGAAAGCGCGTCGATCTCGCACCGGCTGACCTGCGTCAGCGGTCCCCACACCATCTGCACGGTGTCGAAGACGCCCCAGCCCATCATTTCCGCCGTATAGGCTTCCTGGTGCTTCGTCGGGTACATCTCCTGCCCGAGCGACCCGTTCTTGAAGCTGATGCCGATCGCGTCGACAATCCCCTGCGCCTTCAGCTCTTCCAGATAGCGCACCGCGTCGTCGTCCTTCCCGCCCGGCAGGTCCGGCGGTGTCACGCAGTGGATCTGCAGCAGCTCCAGGTGGTCGGTGCGCAGCCGCCGCAGGCTTTCTTCCAGGTTCTTCCGGAACTGTTCCCGCGTGAAGATGTGCGCCGGTCCCTCGCCCGACAGGTTGCAGGCGCATTTCGTCGCCAGCGCGTATTCCTGCCGTCTGCCGCTGATATAGCGCCCGATCAGCTCTTCGCTCATGCCGTAGTCCGGCGAGGTGTCGATATAGCGGAGGCCCGCGTCGAGCACAGTGTTCAGGATCTCTTCCGCGCGGTCGTGGTTCTTCGGGACGCGAAGCTCCATCGCGCCGTAGCCGAGCGGCGTGACCGGTATGCCGGTCCTGCCCAGTGTCGTCATTTCCATGCTGCTCATCCTTTCCCGGCGCCGCAGGCTTTTTACGCCTTCGCGCCGTATGCGTTTACCGCTCGATCTCGTGCAGGAGAAGGCCCGAGCGCAGCTTCGGCTCGAACCAGGTGCTCTTCGGGGGCATCAGCAGTCCGTGGTCCGCGACCGCGAACAGTTCGTCCATCGAGGTCGGGTACATCGAGAAGGCCGCCGCGCAGTCTTCGCCGCAGCGCCTTTCAAGCTCCCGGAGGCCCCGGATGCCGCCGATGAAGTCGATCCGCGGGTCGGTCTTCGGGTCTTCGATGCCGAGGACGGGGCCGAGGACGTTGTCCTGCAGGACCGACACGTCGAGCCCCCGGACCGGGTCGTCCGACAGCAGCGCCTGCTTCGCGTCAAGCCGGTACCAGCAGCCCTCCAGATACAGGCCGAATTCGCCCTTCTTCGAAGGCCGCACCGGCGCGTCGCCCTCTTCCTTCCGGATCTCGAACCCTTCCGCCAGTTTTTCCAGAAAAGCGTCCGCGCTCAGCCCGTTCAGGCTCTTCAGGACGCGGTTGTAGTCCATGATGTGAAGGTGTGACGCCGGAAACAGGACCGACAGGAAGAAATTGAACTCTTCCGTGCCGTCGCAGTCCGGGTGCGCCTCGCGCCGCTTCAGCGCGACCTTCACGGCGGAAGCCGCCCGGTGATGGCCGTCGGCGATGTAGGTGCACGGCACGGACGCGAACGCCTCCGTCAGAAA
>JAGDBR010000360.1 GCA_017958935.1 Lachnospiraceae bacterium
CGACGACGATCGCCGCAGCGATCGCCTTCGCGCTGACCGGGTCCGCGGCCGCGGCCGCTTCTTCCGCCGCTTCCGGGCCGGCCGCGAACGCCGTCACGCTCATCAGCAGCATCAGCGCCAGCGCGATCACCGGCGTCAGGATCAGGGATAATCTGGACTTTTTCATTGCTTTGTCCGCCTTTCTGTATTTCGATGGGGATTCTTTTCAGTTTTCGGGTGCGGATTTCTCCGCCTTGCGGTTCTTTTTCGCTTTCCTGACGCGCGGTTCGACCGCTTCCCCGTAGAACACGGAGACGAGGGTCGCGAGCACGTAGGTCTGGATCACCGCGTGCAGCAGTGTGAACAGCACGCCGACGACGACCGGCAGCACGAAGCTCAGCGCCGCGTAGTAGTAGACGAGCTCCGTGACGAGCATGCCGCTGATGAGCGCGCCGAACAGACGGAAGCTCATCGAGATCGGCAGGGAGAAATCCTTCAGGACGCTCAGACCGCCCTTCAGGCCGTTCACGATCAGGCCGGCGCCGAGGATCACGAGGTAGGATGTGACGCCCATCGCGATCGCCGCGTTGATGTCGGCGAGCGGGGCCGGCAGGGCGATGGAATGGCCCTGCGTCGTCAGTGCCTGGATGCCGAAGAGCTCGAAGAGCGTGCTGAAGAAAATGTACACGCCGGCGCTGAAGATGTAGGCCGCGACGAACGGCGTCTTGTGCGGGCTGTGATCCTTCGCCATGCCGCCGAAGAACTCCACGAGTTTTTCGATGACGCTCTGGAATCTGCCCGGCACGTCCTTGAAGCGCGGCAGCGCGAGGAACCGGATCAGCAGCGCCGCCAGCAGCAGGACCGCCGTCACGACATAGGCCGAGATCAGGGCAGGGTTCACGTCGAGCAGGCCGAACAGGCTGATCTTGTTCGTCTCATGCAGCACCCCGTCCTTCATGGCTTCCTTGATCGTCTCGTCGTGCTCCGCCGGGATGCCGATGATGAAGATCGCGGCCAGAAGGCCTATGATCAGCGCGATCCAGACGACGAGGAAGACCGTTTTCTTTTTATTCCGTACCGTTTCCATGTTCCGTTTCCCGTCCGTAAAATAACACGCGGGCTGCCTTCAGGCAGCCCGGTGACAAAAAGCATGTTTGATTTAAGCGACGCAGGACAGCTTCGCTTTCTCCAGCGCGATGACGACCGCCGGAACGATGACCAGATGGATCAGCGCGCCGAGTGCGGTGCCCGTGAAGTATGCCGCCACGAAGGCCTGCAGCGAGTAGCTGCCGCCCGTGATGCCCAGCAGGATCGCCTGGACGGCGCCGCCGACGCAGCGTCCGAGGACCATCGCGACGATCATGGCGATCAGGATCGCCGGAAGATGCGCGGCCTTGCGCAGCGCGCGGACCTTCAGAAGGCGCGGATATAAGAGGCCGGTGATGACCGCGTAGGTGCAGAGCTCGAAGGCCATCGCCAGCGCGGTCGGGATGATCGCGGGCGGCATGCCGAAAAGCACGGACCGTAAGAGCGGCGTGATGAAGCCGACGGCGGCGCCCCAGACGGGACCGACCGTCAGGCCGGCGATCAGCGCCGGGA
>JAGDBR010000361.1 GCA_017958935.1 Lachnospiraceae bacterium
GCCGACGATTACGAACGACGGTGTGACAATCGCCCGCGACATCGAGCTCGAGGATCCGTTTGAGAATATGGGCGCGCAGCTCGTCAAGGAAGTCGAGACGAAGACGAACGACGTGGCCGGCGACGGCACGACGACCGCGACGGTCCTGGCACAGGCCATGATCAACGCAGGTATCAAGAACCTCGCGGCATGCGCGAATCCAATCGTGCTGCTCAAGGGCATGAAGAAAGCCGCCGATACGGCTGTCGCTTCCGTGCAGAAGCAGTCTTCGGCCATCACGAACAAGACGCAGATCGCGCGCGTGGCGGCGATCTCCGCATCCTCCGACGAAGTCGGCGACATGGTCGCTGACGCGATGGAGAAGGTCTCGAAAGACGGCGTCATCACGGTCGAAGAGTCGAAGTCGATGAATACCGAACTGGACCTCGTGGAAGGCATGCAGTTCGACCGCGGCTATCTGTCCGCCTACATGTGCACCGACATGGAGTAGATGGAAGCCGTGCTCGACGATCCGTTCATCCTGATCACCGACAAGAAGATCTCGAACATCCAGGAGATCCTGCCGGTCCTCGAGCAGATCGTGCAGAGCGGCGCGAAGCTCCTGATCATCGCGGAAGACGTGGAAGGCGAAGCGTTATCCACACTGATCATCAACAAGCTGCGCGGCACGTTCACCGTCGTCGCGGTCAAGGCGCCGGGCTACGGCGACCGCCGCAAGGAAATGCTGAAGGACATCGCGACGCTGACCGGCGGCCAGGTGATCTCCGGCGAACTCGGCCTCGAGCTGAAGAGCACGACGATGGACATGCTGGGCCGTGCGAAATCCGTGAAGGTCCAGAAGGAGAACACGATCATCGTCAACGGCATGGGCAATAAGGAAGACATCCAGGGCAGGATCGCCGTCATCCGGAACCAGATCGAGACCACGACGTCCGATTTCGACCGTGAGAAGCTGCAGGAGCGGCTGGCGAAGCTCTCCGGCGGCGTGGCGGTCATCCGCGTGGGCGCGGCGACCGAGACCGAGATGAAGGAAGCGAAGCTGCGCATGGAAGATGCGCTGAACGCGACGCGCGCGGCGGTCGAGGAAGGCATCGTTGCCGGCGGCGGCACCGCTTACATCCTCGCGTCGAAGGAAGTCGAAAAGCTCGTCGACACGCTGGACGGCGATGAGAAGACCGGCGCGAAGATCGTCCTGAAGGCGCTGCAGTCCCCGCTGTATTACATCGCGGACAATGCGGGCGTCGACGGCTCCGTCGTCATCAACAAGGTCTACAACGCGAAGGCCGGCATCGGCTACGACGCATATAACGACAAGTATGTGAACATGATCCGCGCCGGTATCCTGGATCCGGCGAAGGTGACCCGTACAGCACTGCAGAACGCGGTCTCGGTGGCTTCCTCGTTCCTGACGACCGAGTCGGTCGTCGCGACGATCAAGGAGCCCGCACCGGCAGCACCGGCGGCAAGTCCCGACATGTACTGATCATGAGGAGGATCTCGCGCGATCCGGCGGATCCCTGATGATGCCTCTTCGCAGAGCGTTCCACCCTTGTCTGAGGGAATTGAAAGGCGGCACAGCAATGTGCCGCTTTTTTTGATTTACGGACGCGGCGATTTGTGATAGAGTAGTGTTTATCAAGCATGAAAGGAGCCTGCGCGTGAACACGAGAGCTCTGCGGGAGACCGGAAAGAAATACGAAAAGATCACGAAGACGCTGATCGAAAGGCAGCTGACCGTCACGACGATGGAGAGCTGCACGTCCGGCCTCATCGCTTCCTTCATCACGGACACCGAAGGTTCCTCGGCCGTGCTGAAAGGCGCGTTCGTGACCTACAGCAACGAGCGGAAGATCGCGTCCGGCGTCCCGGAAGAAGTGATCGCCGCATACGGCGTCTATTCGGCCGAAACGGCGGAAGCGATGGCGAAAGCCTGCCGGGAAGCCTGCCATGCGGACATCGGGATCGGCATCACGGGCTCGTTCGGCAATGCGGACCCCGCCAACCCCGACAGCGTGCCGGGCTCGGCACACCTGTGCATCGAGACCGTGGACGGCGCCAAAGTCTGGCATCTGCAGATGCCGGCGCAGAAGTGCCGCTTCGATTTCA
>JAGDBR010000362.1 GCA_017958935.1 Lachnospiraceae bacterium
CGCGTGGAAGCCATCATCAAAGATGCTCAGGGCCTGAGCATGGAATAGCTCGCCAAGAAGGCCATTGAAGAGTCCAACTGCAAGACATTCTACGGCGTCGGCAACTCCAGCCGCGGCAAATCGGCACTTCCGCTGTTCATCGAGTACCTGAAGACGATCGACCCTTCCTATGACATGACGTTCGAATGGCAGCAGCCGAAGAACAACAAGATCTTCGATCAGCTGCAGGCGGACTCCCTGAAGAGCACCGGCACGTTCGCGATGACCCTGATCCAGGACGGCAACCAGATCGAAAGCAAGATGGTCAAGACCGGCATCCTGAAGACCTTCATCCCGAAGGAGTGGGCGGAAGCGAACGGCACGACCGTCGCGAACTACAAGGGCTATCTGCCGCTGCAGACGCTGAACAAGATCTTCGAGTTCAACAACACCGGCAGCAAGACCTACAAGAACTGCTGGGATTTCGTCGCTGAAGGCGAGCACGGCCTGTTCATGGACATCGACTCCGAGATCGTCGGCAAGAACTTCCTGTACATGCTGACGAAGCCGGAAAACGCGAAGGTCCTGAAGGAAGCCTATGACAAGCTGGACGGCGCGAAGAAGACATACGTCGACACCGCTGTCGCGGCCGTCGAGAAAGACGCGAAGGATCTGGGCCTGGACGATAACGGCAAGTACGCCCTGGCATGGATCAAACTGTGGGTCGAAAGCTACAACGCGCAGCCGGATGACGGCCCGATCTGCAACACCCTCGTTTCCAAGTCCGCGACCGATCAGTTCGGTCTGCTGGTCTACTCGAAGCTGCGTTCCGTCGAAGAGTCCGACCAGGTCTCCAAGAAGAACGTGACCGTCGCTGCTTACCAGGACGGCTATGAAGGCTTCGGCGGCTACGGCTACTGCCATTACCTGTTCGTGACGAAGAACAGCCCGCTTCCGTGGACGGCATGCGCGTTCATCGCGTACATGACGAACACCGTGGACGGCTTCTCCGCATGGGGCAAGGACATCGGCGGCTATTCCTCGAACCCGAAGGTCGCGCAGGGCACCGAAGAGAAGTTCAACCACTCCACGAGCGGCGGCACGGACTTCCCGGTCCTGAACGACAGAGGCTTCGACTGGTGGAAGAACACCGGCAAGCTCGTCCTGGAAGATCCGGAATACTGCGCGAGCGTGGCATTCACGGTCGGTTCCTGGATCGAGATGCTGACGAAGTATAAACCCGAATAAGGTCTTTGCATCCGTTCATACGATGTGATTTCCGGGGGCGCCGTCTTGCGCGGCGCCCCTGATCGTTCTAAGTTAAGGAGGCTTTTATGAATTCAGTTTCAGAAACCTCGAAAAACCGTCTGAAGCTTTTTCTGAACCGCCTGCGTTCGTTCTTCGGCAAGCCGCAGAATACGATCCTGGTGGTCATGGGCATCATCTGCACGATCACGACGTTCGCGCCGATCATCGCCATCGTGGAAGACACGATGAAGATCCATGTCGGCTCGATCGACCAGTACATCACGGGGAAATCAGAGGGCTTCACGCTCGTCAACTACGTCGACCTCTTTACGAGCAAGATGGCGAAGACGAACCTCTGGACGCCGCTGTTCAATACGGTGGTCATGTCCGTTCTGTCCTGCCTCGTCGCGATCCTCTACGGCGGATTTTTCGCGTTCCTGGTCACCAGGACGAACCTTCGCTTTAAAAAATACTTAAGTTCGATCTTCATCTTCCCGTACATCATGCCCCAGTGGACGCTGGCCATGGTGTGGAAGAACCTGTTCGACTCGAACATCGTGACCGGCACGCGCGACGGTCTGCTGGCGAGCCTGTTCGGCGTGACGATGCCGGCCTGGTGGTGCCAGGGCCTGTTCCCGTCCGTCATCGTGCTGGGCCTGCATTACGCGCCGTTCGCCTACATCCTGATCGGCGGCATTTTCCGGAACATGGACGCGAACCTCGAAGAGGCCGCCACGATCCTGAACACGCCGCGCTGGAAGATCATGACGCGCGTCACGCTGCCGCTCGTGCGCCCGGCCATCCTGTCCACGATCCTGCTGGTGTTCGGCAGCTCGATGGGCAGCTACCCGGTCCCGCACTATTTGAAATTCACGACGCTTTCCACGAAATACCTGGAGATGAACGTCAAATATGCCGGCGAGGCTTCGATCCTGGCCGTGATCATGATGGTGCTCGGCGTGGCGATCATGGTCCTGAACCAGCGAAGTCTGAAGAGCCGGAAGAACTACACCACGGTCACGGGCAAATCAGGTCAGACGTCGAAGATCAACCTCGGCAAGGCCGGACGGACGGTCATTGCCTGCGTCTTCGTCGTGCTGACGTTCTTCACGAGTATTTTCCCGATCATTTCCTTCGCGTTCGAGACCTTCCTGCCGAACCCCGGCGACTACAGCTTCCTGTATACCTGGAATCCGGCGAACCTGACCACGAAATGGTGGGCGACGGCGGAGAACGTGACGGAGAACGGCATGTACGGCCAGCTCGGCATGCTCTATAACCCGACGATCTGGAACGCCTTCAAGGGGACGCTTTTAGTCTCTGTGGCCTGCGCGCTGATCGCCGGCACGCTCGGCACGCTGATCGGCTACGCGGTCTCGAAGAACCGCCGCAGCAAGCTCGCGGGCTACGTGAACTCGGTGGCCTTCCTGCCGTACCTGATGCCGTCCGTCGCGGTCGGCATCGCGTTCTTCATCCTGCTGACGGGAGAGAAGTTCAATCTGTACAACACCTACTGGATCCTGATCATCGTCGGTACGGTCAAATACATCCCGTTCGCGAGCCGCGCTTCCCTGAACTCGATGCTGCAGATCAGCGGCGAGATCGAAGAGGCGGCGATCATCCAGGACGTGCCGTGGTACAAGCGCATGCTCCGGATCATCATCCCGATCCAGAAGTCTTCGATCATCAGCGGTTATCTGCTGCCGTTCATGACCTGCTTAAGAGAACTGTCGCTGTTCATGCTGCTCTGCGTGCAGGGCTTCATCCTTTCGACGACGCTGGACTATTTCGACGAAATGGGTCTGTACGCGTTCTCGAGCGGCATCAACCTGATCCTGGTCGTGACGATCCTCGTCTCCAACGCGGTCGTGAACAAGCTCACGGGCGCGAGCCTGGACGAGGGCATCGGCAGCTGATCACAGTGGAAAAAAGGAGAATAACGATATGCCTAAAATTGTATTGACTGATATCACGAAACGCTGGGATACCTTCTATGCGTTGGATCAGCTGGATCTGACCATCGAGAACCAGGCTTTCGTGACCCTGCTGGGTCCTTCCGGCTGCGGCAAGACCACGACTCTGCGCATGATCGCCGGTCTGGAAACGCCGACGACCGGCCGCATCACGATCGGCGACACGGTCGTGTTCGACAGCGAGAAGGGGATCAACATCCCCGCGAACAAAAGAAGAGTGGGCTTCCTGTTCCAGAACTACGCCCTGTGGCCGAACATGACGGTGTACGAGAACATCAGCTTCGGCCTGACGAACGTCAAGGAAGAGATGCCCGAGAAACGGCTCGACATCCGCAGCGCGGAGCTTGCGGCAGCGGCCCTCGGCAATCCGGACGCGTTCCTCGGCGTTTACGAGGACTGCCTGGACAAGAAGGGCAAGCTCGACGAGAAGCGCCTGCAGGTCCGCCTGATCGACACCTATCTGATCTCGGGCCCGACCGCGAAGGAACTGATGGGGCTCGGCATCCGCAAGGCCGCCGATCCGAAGGCGGAGGCGCTGAAGCAGGCGCAGAAGTACCGGGACACGGCGGCGAAGGCGCGCGAAGCGCTGAAAGCGCAGGGCCTGGAGCTGAACGACAAGTACGAAGTGCTGCAGAACGGGAAGGTCAAGACCTCCGTCCGCAAGTACACGAAGGAAGAGATCGATCTGACCGTGCGCCGGGTCTCCCGGATCGTCAAGATCGGCATGTTCATGGACCGTTACCCGGCAGAGCTTTCCGGCGGACAGCAGCAGCGTGTCGCGATCGCGCGTACGCTGGCGCCCGAACCGCAGGTGCTCTTCATGGACGAACCGCTGTCGAACCTGGACGCGAAGCTCCGCCTGGAGATGCGCTCCGAACTGCAGCGGCTGCACCTGACGACCGGCGCGACCTTCGTCTACGTCACGCATGACCAGATGGAAGCCATGACGCTGGCGACGCGGATCTGCCTGATCGAGAACGGCGTGCTGCAGCAGTACGACGCGCCGCTGACCGTTTACAATTACCCGAACAACACGTTCGTCGCGGACTTCGTCGGCAACCCGTCGATCAACTTCATCGAGGTCCAGGGCGAGCAGGGAAGCGACGGCGTGCTCCGGCTGAAAGGCCTGGAAGACCACAGCGTGGACTTCCGGTTCGCGAACGGCCTGAAGATCGCCGACTGGCGCGCGGATCTTGCCGCGCGAAGAGCCGAAAAGGCCGCCGCGGCCGAGCAGCTGAAGCAGCGTAAGGATTACGTCGAGAAGGGGAACAAGGACACCCGCTTCCGTTATCCGATCGCGCGCATCGAGGATCCGCTCGAGGAAGACGAATCGATCACTGAGCGCGACTTCGTCCTGGGCGTCCGTCCCGAGTTCGTGGAGATCGTGGAAGAGGGCGGCATCGAAGGCGAGATCTACAGCGCGATGCCTACCGGTATGGAAACGACCGTCCGCGTGCGCGTCGGCAATTTCCTGCTGACGGGCGTCAGCTTCGGCGGCGTGACCTATGCGATCGGCGAGAAGGTGCGCATTGCCTTCCGCGGCAATAACGTCATGGTCTTCGACAAGGATTCCGGCGAGATGATCGGCACCGGTTCCGCCGAACTGAAGTAAACGGAAACCTCACAAAAAAGAACGGCCCGCGGCAGCTGCCGCGGGCCGTTTCGTCCGTTTCCCGGACGGTCATTCGAACCGCACGATCTGGCGGACGTCGAAACCGGCCTTCACGAAGTCGGTGTCGTACATCTCGTAGACGAGCGGCGTGATCTTGATGAGCGCGACGTCGACCTTCGCGGCTTTCATGACGTCGTACGGAATGCCCTTGAACGCGAGGACTTTCTTGAAAAGTTCGCAGCGCGGCGGGAAGAGCTCGGCCCTGCCCATGACCTGCAGGCCGTGGGAGTCATTCTTGTCGCCGTAATACTCGAAGACCGCGAGCGAGACGTTCGGATTCTTTTCGAGTCCGATGAACTTGTTCCCGCCCTCCGAATAGAGGTAGAATTCGCCGTCCATGAACGTATACTCGATCGGCGTGCAGCGGACGTAGTTTCCGGTGCCGGTCGCGAGCGCGCAGGGATTGTGCGTGCGGATGAAGTTCTCGATGTGGGAGAGCGCGGCCGCGCGGTCCATGTGCTTCGCGGTCTTTTGCTGCTCGATCCAGAACTGTTTAAAATGCTCGATGTCGACGGTGTTCCCGCCGTTTTCCAATACTTCTTCCATCTGATCCTCCTTGATCGTGCCGGCGCCCGCAAAGACAGGCGCAGCGTTTGCCGGCAGCCTTACCGGGCGTCTGTTCCGAACAGGACGTTCCTGAAGAACGCCGCAGTCTTTTCTTCGCCGATCGCGGCCTTGACGGGATCCGTCGCGGGACCGCCCCGGACGAGCAGGCCTTCGCTGTAGACGGCCGCTTTTTCGCGCTTTTTCTCTTCGTCACAGGCCGGCATATCGTGCACGGCGGCAAGATAAGCATCGAGATACGCCTCGAAACAGGCGTCGAAGTCCGCCGCGTCCTTTTTCTGCCCGCCCTTGAAGACGGGCGTACCGACGTACATGCCGTCGTACCAGTGCGAGCCTGCGTCGAATGAGGGCAGCGCTTCATAACGCTTCCGTACGGCCTCCATTCCGGAGGGATCGAAAGCCTTGCCTTCGCCTTCCCCAGCCGGATCCGCTTCTTCGTTCTCCAGCATCGTGTCGAATACTTCGAGATACAGTTTGTCTTTCCCCATGGCCTGAATGCGGTCATAGGAGAAGAGCGGCGCGTTGATGCAAAACGGATTCAGGACGAGCGTCGTCATACGCATCAGGCCGAGCATGCCGGACGCTTCCATGACGGCGACGTTGCCGAAGCCCTCCGCCGTATAGGCGCGCGTCCTGAATTCCATGCCGTTGACCCGGAATGTATTCAGATCGGACGCCTCCCGCTCCTTCAGCGGGAAATACCGGCCGATCCGGTCTAAGGTCTGCTGTTCCATCGGTGCTCCTTTTCAGCCGCTGCGCCGTCAGCGTCTCCAGTCGATCAGGTGATAGACCGGCAGGAACGGAATGATGATCGGCGTCTTGTCGACGTAGTCCCTGTATTCCTGCATCTTCCAGCAGCGCTTCGTCTGGCGGGTCTCCAGCCGCTTCGCGCCGTTGAACATGATGTAGACGATCAGGACGTAGCCGATGATGGCGATGACCCACTGGGCGCCCTGCAGGACCGGGATGCCGGAAATGAGCACGCCCGTCCAGACGAGGATCTCGCCGAAATAGTTCGGGCAGCGGCACATCCTGTACAGGCCCTTGGTCGCGACCATTTTCGGATTCTCTTTCTTCTGCGCCGTTTTCTGCGCGTCGGCCACGGCCTCCATCACGAAGCCGCAGAGGCTGACGGCCAGGCCGATCCACAGACAGACGTCCGCGGTACCGGACGCGCCGTTCGCGAAGCGGTAGAAGAGCGGGGACGTCTGCATGTAGAACAGGCAGGTGTTCATGAGCCACATGGACAGGAGGACGGGCATCGGCATCTTCCGGCCTTCGCCGCCCTTGGCTTCGTTCAGCGTCTTCCGGTAGTTCTTGTTCTTCAGCTCACGGATGAGCAGGAAGAGGCCGAGACGCAGGCCGTAGGCGAAGAGCACGGCGCAGAGCAGCAGGAAAGGCAGGCAGAACGCGCCCTTCACGACGGACAGGATGCCGATCGCGAGCGCAATGAGCGAGATCGCGAGGCCGTAGCCGACCGACATGAACCAGATGAAATTCTTGAAACCGACCGAGCAGCCGAGGGCGCCGGCGATCAGGATGATCCAGAAATACTGCGGAAAAATCATGACGTTTACCTCCCCTTATCACTTGCGCAGATCTTTGAAATACTCACGGATGTATTCCGCGAAGCTGCCGTCGCCGACGACCGTGTCGCCCACGAGATCGTGGCTCAGCGTCCACTGCGAGAACAGGATGATGTCGTGCTTGCCGGCCTTCTTGATGAAGGGCATGTTCGCCAGCAGGCCGAACATCCCGTAAGAAGACCATTTGATGATGCAGGGCTTGTCCGCCGCGTCCATGCAGAGCTTTGCCATTTCAAGATAGGTGTAGGTCTCCTTGCCGCCGACGCTGTAGACTTCGTCCGTGTCTTCCATGTGCGCGACGATGAAGTCCGCGAAATCCGGGCAGTCGACCACGTTCGCCTTCACGTCGCCGTAGCCCTTCAGAAGCTGCATCTCGCCTTTCTCGACGTAGGGGCGGAAGACCTTCGCGATGTCGTAGAAATAACCGGTCGGACGGTAGATCACGTACTCGATGCCCGACCGCCGAAGGTCTTTCTCGAACTTTCCGGGGTGGATTTCATGGATAGTTCCGGGCTGGGGCTGATCATGGGGCGGTTCGCGCTGGTGCGCCGCTACGGAGGAAAACTGGCGGTTCTCGATCCGGCGCCCGCCGTGCAAAAGATACTGGCTCTTGCCGGAATGGAACGGATGATCCCGGTCCGGTATTCCGCAAAAGATCAAAAGAAAGGAGGAACGAAACAATGA
>JAGDBR010000363.1 GCA_017958935.1 Lachnospiraceae bacterium
AAGAGCCTCGAACACCCCAGGATCTCGAAGAATTATATCAATTTTTCCGCTTGATTTCAATCATTTCTTAATTCGTTCAGGATTTTTTTGAATCCGTCCGGAAGTTCCGACGTGAATTCCATGTATTCGCCCGTCGAAGGGTGGACGAACCCGAGCATGTAGGCGTGCAGACACTGCCCCTCCGTCCTGAACCGGCTCTTCGCTTTCGAATAGACCTCGTCGCCCAGCAGCGGGTGGCCGATGTGCGCCATGTGCACGCGGATCTGGTGCGTCCTGCCGGTCTCCAGCGCACATTCGATGAACGTGTACTGTCCGAAGCGCTCCAGCACCCGGTAATGCGTGACGGCGTTCTTTCCGTCCGGTACGACGGCCATCTTCTTGCGGTCCGACGGGTTCCGGCCGATCGGCGCGTCCACGCACCCTTCGTCCTCTTTCAGATTCCCGGTCACGATCGCATAGTAGCGGCGCCTGATCGTGTGTGCCTTGAGCTGAGCCGCGACCGCGTTGTGCGCGCGGTCGTTCTTGCATGCGATCACGATGCCGGTCGTATCCTTGTCGATCCGGTGGACGATGCCCGGGCGCAGCACGCCGTTGATGCCGGACAGGTCCGTGCAGTGTGCGAGCAGCCCGTTCACGAGGGTCCCGGAATAGTGCCCCGCCGCCGGATGGACGACCATGCCTTTCGGTTTGTTCACGAGGATCACGTCGGCGTCCTCGTAGACGATGTCGAGGTCCATCTCTTCGGGCAGCACGGACAGCTCCGCGGGCGCCGGGATGTCCACGCCGACGGTGTCGCCTTCATTAAGACGCAGTCCGGGCTTCAGGGTTACAGCCTGATTCACGAAAACGTGACCCTCTTTGATCAGCTTCTGGAACCGGCTCCTGCTTTGGTCCGGGAACAGGTACGACAACGCGGCGTCGAGCCGCTCGCCGTCCAGTTCGGCGTCGATCGGAAGAACGGTCATGACCTGCCCTCCTGCCTGCCGGTGTCCGCTTCATAAGCCTGCTGTTCCGCAGTCTTCGTTCCGGGCTCCGGCTGCTTCGCCGCCGGCTGCCGTTTGAACGAGAACCAGCTGCCGAGCTCGTCATCCTTGTAGACGAACAGGACCAGGACGATCATCAGGATGCAGGACACCGTCACGTAGATGTCCGCGACGTTGAAGACCGGGAAATCGATCAGGCTGAAATAGATGAAATCGATGACGTATTCCAGCCGCAGCCTGTCGATCAGGTTGCCGACGGACCCCGCGATCAGCATCGTCAGGACCAGCAGGACCGGGATGCAGCGTTTCGTCTTCGGTATTCTGTACAGGAAGAACAGCAAAATGCCGATGATCGGCACCGTGATCAGTGCGAACAAATACTGCCGGCCCTGGAACAGGCCGAATGCGATCCCGGCGTTCTCAACATAGGTCAGCTGCAGTACGCCCTTTATGAGAATGATGCTCTCCTGTCCCTTCAGGCCGGAGGCTGCCAGGGCTTTCGTCCACTGATCGAGCAGCACGAAAACGCCCGCCGCCGCAAGGCACAGACACAGGATGCCAAGGTTTTTCTTCATCGGAAGAACCGCTCCGTTATAGTGATAAAAAGGAGTGAGCTTGCCCACTCCTTTTTATATGTTGCGCATGTAAGACAGGTTTTACCCGCGGAATAAACGCTGCGAAAACGTCAGTCCGCAGCGGCGCATCGCGGCTGTCCCTGTTATTTCAGCATGTTGACCGTGTTCAGGTCCACCATCTCATTGACGAGCGCCTCGAAATCGCCCGACAGGTTCATGTCCTGCGGCACGATCATGAAGATCTTGCGGGAGATCTTCTGCAGGCTGCCGCCGATCGTGTAGCACGCACCGGAAGCAAAGTCGATGATCCGCTGTGCGGAAGCCATGTCGTTGTTCTCCAGGTTCAGCACGACGGCACGGTGGGAAAGAAGGACGTCGGCGATCGTGTTCGCGTCGTTGTAGGACTTCGGTACGATCATGCAGACTTCCGCGCCGTTCCCCTTCGTCTTCATGCCCACGACGTTCGCGGCGCCGTTCGAAGAAGAACGCTGCGTGTATGCGGTGCCGGGTCTGGAGAAGATCGTCTTTTTCTTTGCGGGGACTTCTTCCTCCTCCTCGTCATCGTCGTCGTCAAGATCGTCGTCCGCCTCGTCGTCGTCGTACTCGTCGTATTCTTCTTCGTCGTCGTACTCGTCGTAGTCTTCGTCCTCGGAAACGACCTTCATCTTCTTCAGGAAGTTATCAACAATGCTCATTTCTGCAATCCCCCGTAATCTCTTTCTCCGAAAAGCGCCGTCCCGACGCGCACATGCGTGGCGCCTTCCTCGACGGCGACGGCATAATCGTTCGACATGCCCATGGAGAGTATATTCATCGTAATATTATCGCTATTTTGCGCACCGATGTCAACCGATAAATCCCGCATTTTGCGAAAAACCGCACGATTTTCCTCCGGATCCGCCACAAAAGGCGCCACACACATCAGTCCGCAGATCTTCAGATTCGGCAGGCCGGCGATCACCGCCGCCGCTTCTTTCGCTTCTTCGAAGGAAAAGCCGTACTTCGACGCCTCGTTCCCGGCGTTGATCTCCAGCAGGATCGCGCTCGTCAGACCCTTCTTGACAGACTCCTTCGAGACGGCTTCCGCAAGATGCACGGAATCGACCGAATGGATCAGCACCGTCTTCCCGACGACCTGCTTCACCTTGTTCGTCTGCAGATGACCGATCATGTGGTAGTTCGCTTCCGGGAACACGGCTTCCTTTGCGACGAGCTCCTGCACGTGGTTCTCGCCGAAGTCCCGCTGCCCGAGTGCATAAAACGTGCGCATCATGTCGACCGGCTTCGTTTTCGAGACTGCGATCAGCGTGACGTCCGCCGGGTCCCGTCCG
>JAGDBR010000364.1 GCA_017958935.1 Lachnospiraceae bacterium
GCCGCCGATCGCCGAGAAAACGCCGATGCCTGCGATCTTCTTCGCGTTCCATCCCTGGGCCTTCTGGCCCGTTTTCTTCAGCACGTACCGCTCGCACAGATTCGCGAGCAGGATGACGGCCGCGGTAATCAGCAGGATCACCAGTACGAAGGACAGATTCTCCTTCGCGATATCGATCAGAGACTCGTGCGCGTCATTGTCAGCCAAAAATAGTCTCATTCGTTCAGTTTCCTTTCTGATCCGTGTGGATCCACTTCAGGTATGCGATCATGAAGGGATCCAGCGCGCCGTCCATGACGGCCTGCACGTTGCCGGTCTCTTCCTGGGTCCTCAGATCCTTGACCATCGTATACGGCTGGAAGACGTAGGAACGAATCTGGGAGCCCCAGCCGTTCTCCTTGACTTCGCCGCGGATCTCCGACAGCTCGTTCATGTTGGCCTCGACCTTCATCATGTACAGTTTCGACTTCAGCATTTCCATCGCCTTCGCGAGGTTCTGGAAGTGCGAGCGCTCGACCTGGCAGGCCACGACGATGCCGGTGGGCAGGTGCGTGATGCGGACGGCGGAGGAGGTCTTGTTGACCTTCTGGCCGCCGGCGCCCGAGGAACGGTACACGTCGACCTTGATGTCCTCGTCGCGGACCTCGATGTCCAGGCTCTGCTCGATCACGGGCATGACGTCGCAGCCGACGAAGGAGGTCATCCGCTTGCCGACCGAGTTGAACGGGGAAATGCGCACCAGACGGTGCACGCCGTGCTCGGACCGCAGGTAGCCGTAGGCGTTCTCGCCGTTCACCTGGATCGTGACGGACTTGATGCCGGCTTCGTCGCCGTCCTGATAGTCGAGGACTTCGATGTCGTAGCCCTTCTTTTCCGCCCAGCGCGTGTACATGCGGTAGAGCATGCCCGCCCAGTCGCAGGCTTCGGTGCCGCCCGCGCCGGCGTTCAGCGACAGCGTCGCCGAATTGTGGTCGAACTGGTCGGACAGCAGGGTCGCGGTGTGGAGCACCTCGAACTTCTCCTTGAAGTCGGCGAACTCCGCCTGGACCTCCTCGACCATCGCCGGGTCGTTCTCTTCGTTGCCCATGTCGATCAGCGTATAGATGTCGTCGAACTGCTGCTCCAGGGCGTCAAATTCCTTGACGGTGTCCTGCAGGTTCTTCAGCTGCTTCGTGATCTTCGAGGACTTTTCCGCGTCGTTCCAGAAGTTCGGGTCCTCCATGTACATGGAGAGCTCGTCGATCTGCTTTTTCTTCGAGTCGAAGTCGAGCGCGGACTTCAGGTCCTTCATCGGCGTCTCGTACTGGCTCAGATTGTATTTGATCTGATCTAATTCAACCATTAGTTTTTCTTTCCGTGGCAGTTCTTATATTTCAGGCCGCTGCCGCACGGGCAGGGGTCGTTCGGATAGACCTTCGCCGCGGCGCGCTTCTTCGGCGTCTTCGCAAGCGTGTCATCCTTGTTCGTTCCGGTGATCTTCGCCACCTGTTCGCGTTCCTCCGGCCGCTCGACGCGCGCGAAGTACATCGAACGCACGGTGTCCTCGCGGATCCCGGCCATCATGCTGTTGAACATGTCGTAGCCGGCCACCTTGTATTCGGTCAGCGGGTCGCGGTTGCCGTAGGCCATCAGGCCGATGCCCTGCCGCAGCTGGTCCATGTCGTCGATGTGGTCCATCCAGCGGCGGTCGATCGCGCGCAGCAGTACGACGCGCTCCAGTTCGCGGACCGCCTCGACGGTCGGGAACTCGGTCTCTTTCGCCTCGTACAGCTTCGTCGCGCGCTCGCGGATCAGGTGCATGAGTTTCTTTTTATTGAAGCCGCGCTCCGAAACGTCCGCCTCGGTGACCGGGGCGATCGGGACGTTCGGCAGCAGGACCATGTTCAGTTCGTTCAGATCCCAGACGTCAGGCTCCTGCTCGTCCAGGATGCAGCGGTCGACGGCCGCGTCGCAGATGTCCGTCACCATCTTCATGACGACGTCGCGCATGGACTCGCCGTCCAGCACCTGGCGCCGTTCTTTGTAGATGATCTCGCGCTGCTCGTTGATGACCTCGTCGTATTTCAGGAGGTTCTCACGGATCGAGTAGTTGTTCGACTCGATGCGCTTCTGCGAGCGCTCGATCGCGCCGGACAGCATCCGGTGCTCGATCTGCTGGCCTTCCTCGACGCCGAGCGTATTGAACACGTTCATGATGTTGTCGCCGCCGAAAAGCCGCATCAGATCGTCTTCCAGAGACAGGTA
>JAGDBR010000365.1 GCA_017958935.1 Lachnospiraceae bacterium
CGTACCGAAGATCAGGTCGATCGTGTACAGGTACTTGACGTCTTTCTTCTTCAGCGTCTCGTACAGGTCCTTGTCGATCGCTTCGACTTCGCTCAGCTTAAGAGCCTTCAGCGCGGACTTCTCATAGACCTCAGAGTCCTTGTCGCCCCAGCCGTTCACGGTGCCGTCAGCAAGCAGATACTGGCCGTGAGCTGCCCACAGTGCATGATTGGTGTCTTCAAGCACTTCTTCCGGAGCTTCCGTCGTCGTCGGCGCTTCAGTCGTCGGCGGATCGGTCGGTGCCGGGGTCGGAGTCGGCTTGTTGCAGGCTGCCAGAGAAAGGACCAGCAGCGCAGTCAGTAAGATTGCCACAAGTTTCTTCATGATTTTTCTCTCCTTTTTGGAAATATGGTTTCTTCTTTTTATTACTTCAGCGCTTCGGGCCGGAAGACGCGGTCTTCCGCTTTCCGCGCTGTCAGTAAACCTTTCAGCGGAGCAGCTGGTGGATCTTCGTCACCGTGTAAGGCACCGTGATCCGTTCTCCCTTCTCGCCCCCTCATCAGTTTCTCGGCAGCTTCCACCGCGGTGTTCCCGATGTGGTAGAAATCCTGCCGGCAGGTGATCACGTCTTTCGCCGTGTACTCCATGAGCCGGATGCCGTCGAAGCCGGACAGCCTGGTATCCGAATCCTCCGGCAATGCCCTGCGCGCCCCGATCGCCATCAGGTCGCTGGCGCAGACGATCGCGTCGTAATGCTCCGAGAGCTCCGTCACGATCTCAAAGGCCCTGCTTTCGGAAAAGTCTCCGTTCACGACGTGCAGGTCCAGATCCTTGTCCTCTGCGAGCTGACGCATGCCCTGCAGCCGCATGTCGGTGACGAAGCCGTCTTCCTTGCCCTTCAGGTAAAGCACTTTGTCGCCCCGTTCGCAGACCTTGTCCGCGGTCTCGTACTGTCCGCGGAAATGGTCGATCATGACCGAGGAAACGTTCTCACCCTCCAGCACCGCGTCCACGACCACGACCTTCATGTCGGTCTCGCTTGCGAGGTACCGGATCTTCGTGTCGTTCTTGTTCAGGCCGAAGACGATGACCGTGCCGACGTGGATCGACCGGAAATACCGGACCGTCTCCTCCGGCGAGAGCTTCTCGATCGACGCATTGAAGACCGTCACGAGCTCCAGGTTCTCGCTGCGCGCCCTGTCGAAGGCGCCGAGGATGTACAGCATGTTGATCTCGTCGATCTGCTGCCGCCGGTCGTTCACGTAGATGAACAGCGCGATGCGGTTGTTGCTCTTCGAAGACAGGGCGCTCGCCACCGTATTCGGGATGAACCCGGTCTTCTCGACGACGTCCAGGACCTTCTTCCTGGTCTCCTCCGAGATCCCGGGATAATTCTTCAGCACCTTCGAAACAGTCCCGGCCGATACGCCGGCCATTTCGGCGATCTTTTTGATTCCGGTTTTTTCTGCCATTCTGATGACCTTTCCAGTCGCTTCCGATATGACCGGTAATCCATGTGTCATTGCTGATCATATTGGCAGGCTGATCCCATTTGAAGGAAAACGATTTCTAAGTGCATCTTAACAGATTATTTAGCAATAATCAATAATTAATTCACATTTTTTTCGAGTTTTTTCAGCAAAAAGCAGCCGAAAGCCGGCACCTTGAGTTCTCCGCCCTCCGGTTCGTACGGCACGTTCGAGAGCAGGCACTCCTGCCCGGCCCCGATCCTGACGCTCCGCTCCTTTTCCCGGAAGTTCGCGACGACCGTCAGAACCTCATTTCCGAGCCTGTGCGCATAGATCATGAGGTCCGGATCTTTTTCTTCAAGGAAAGTCAGATCCCCGTTCACGACGATCCCGTTCAGCGCTTTCCGCAGCGCGACCGCCTTTCTGTAATGGTTCAGGACGGACGCAGGATCTTTGTCTTCCGCTTCCGCGTTGATCACCGTATGATTTCCGTTGACCCGGATGTACGGCGGCACCGCAGAGAAGCCCGCGTACCTGCCGCCTGTCCACTGCATGGGCGTCCGCGCGTTGAGCCGGCTCGTCCGCCGTAAAAACCGCAGCATCACGTCCCGGGGGATCTCGGGATGGCTCTTCACGAAATTCCAGGACCCGACGTCCGGCCGGAAATCTTCCGCCGCCGTGTAATCCACATTCGTCATGCCCAGCTCCTCGCCCTGATACAGGAACGGTGTCCCGTACAGAAAGAGCAGGACCGTCGCGAGCATCTTCGCGCTCCGGTCGTGATACTTTTCACTCCCGTACTGGCTGACGACGCGCGGATGGTCATGGTTCATCCAGTACAGCGGCATGTCGCAGCGCGCATGGCACTGTTCGTACCACTTTTTGAACAGCGCTTTCAGGTTGACCACGTCCGTCACGATCTCTTCGTCTTTTTTCATGACCGAGCCGAACGCCCCGTTCTCCCAGCAGGTGTCGAAATTGAACACCATCGTCAGGCTGCCCTTCTTACGGTCCGCATAGCGGATCGCTCCTTCCGTACTGACCTCTCCACCGACTTCGCCGACCGTCAGCACGTCCTCGTACCGGTCCGTCACCTCGTGCCTGAACTCCGCCAGATAATCGAACAGCCGCTCCCGGTTCGAGAATTTCGACGTATCGAGCACGAGCCCGCTTCCCGGACAGTCCGCAAATGACGTATCCTTGGAGAGGTGCGCGACGGCGTCCAGCCGGAAGCCGTCCGCTCCGAGGTCCAGATAATGCCGTGCGACGCGGTACATTTCCTCCCGGAGCGCCGGATTCTCCCAGTTCAGATCCGGCATGTGCTCCGAGAACAGGTGAAAGTAGTATTCGTCCAGCGCGGGCACATACGTCCAGACGCTTTCCGAAAAGAAGCCCATCCAATTGTTCGGCGGCTGTTTTTTTCCGTCTTTCATCACGGGCTTCCTGAAAATGAAATAGTCGTGATACGGTCCGTCCGGTGTTTCCAGCGCTTTTTTGAACCATTCATGCGCGGCGGAGACATGATTCAGCACGAGATCCAGGATCACGCGGATGCCCCTTTTGTGCGCCTGTTCAATGAGTTCTTCCAGGTCGCCGTTCGTCCCGAGCAGGGGATTCACTTGGTAGAAGTCCGACACGTCGTAGCCGTAATCTTCCAGCGGCGAATCAAAGACCGGGCACAGCCAGATCAGCCCGATGCCCAGCTTCTCCAGATAATCCAGCTTTTCGATCACGCCGCGCAGGTCGCCGTAGCCGTCCCCGTTCGCGTCCATAAAACTGTACGGATAGATCTCATATCCGACCGTCTCCTTATACCATTTCATCGCTCCGATCCCCCTTTCCGCCCATTATACGCCCTCCGCCCCCGCTTGTGTACCCCTTCTTCACCCGCCCACACCCGCGCCCTCGCTCTGTCCGGCCCCGCAGCGGTCCTTCCGGTCTCCCCATCGGCAGCGCCCTTCGTTCCGCTCTCGAA
>JAGDBR010000366.1 GCA_017958935.1 Lachnospiraceae bacterium
CATCATGGAAATGGCAAAGAAGAAGCTCGAACGGCTGAACAAGCGCACGCGCACAGAACTTCCGCTCTCGAAGCTGCTGATCGGCATGCAGTGCGGCGGTTCCGACGCCTTTTCCGGCGTCTCGGCAAACCCGTCCGCAGGCTATGCGTCCGACATGCTGGTCCGCGGCGGGGCAACTGTTTTATTCTCGGAAGTCACTGAGGTCCGCGACGGCGTCCAGCTGATCGCGGAACGCTGCCGGGACGAAAAGACCCGCGACAAGCTCGCGGCCGAGATGAAGTGGTACGACGACTATCTGGACGAAGGCGGCGTGAACCGCAACGCGAACCCGACGCCCGGCAACAAGAAGGGCGGGCTTGCGAACATCGTCGAGAAGGCGATGGGCTCGATCGCGAAATCCGGCACGGCCCCGATCGAAGAGGTGCTGTCGCCGGCCGAAAAACCTTCGACGCACGGCCTGATCTTTGCGGCGACGCCCGGATCGGACATTTGCTGCGGTCCGTGTCAGGCAGCGTCCGGCATCGGCCTGCAGGTCTTCATGACAGGCCGCGGAACGCCCTACAACCTGGAGATCTGTCCGGTCATCAAGGTCAGCTCCAGG
This sequence comes from Lachnospiraceae bacterium, assembly GCA_017958935.1. The sequence goes on from JAGDBR010000366.1 coordinate 602, forward strand.
AACGAGCTGAAGAAGCACTGGTTCGACTTGATCGACATTTCGGCAGGAGACGTCGCGACCGGAGAGAAGACGATCGCGGACGTCGGCACAGAGATCTTCGAATTCATCCTCGCCGTCGCGAGCAATGAAAAGAAGACGTTCAGCGATCAGCACGGATTCTATAACGACATGTGCGTGTTCAATCCGGCGCCGATCACGTAAAGCAGGCCGGGGAAACCTTGAAAGAGTTGTAATTCAGGATTCGCTTTCAAGTATCGGACCGAAGTACGAAACACACCAAGGGAGGAACTTGAAATGGTGGAAACATTGAAGACTTTGGTCACCAGAAGAAGCTGCAGGAAATTAAAGTATATGTTTATGCTCGCTCTTTCGGCAGTTCTTTTATTGACGGCCTGCAAGGAAGCCGTCTACCCGCGTGAAACCGAAAAAGCTTACACCGAAGATGAACTGCTTCTGCAGAAAGCCTGGTGGTATCTTCAGGATGATGAGAAGGCCCTGGTCGCGTGGGATCAGGGAACGATCCTGAACAAGGAATACAAAGCGGAGAACCCGCGGACGGTCATCGGCCCCGAAGGGGGCGTTGAGATACAGGGCAGGAAATTGACACAGATCCGTTACCTGTTCTGCAACATGTTTTTCGACAACGGAACGTTTGTCGGGATGGATTACGGAGCGCCTGAGTACGGTTCACCCGTCAATAACCAGTGGAACGGTACTTTGCAGTGCTGGCTTTTTCTGGATAAGCAGGATGTTCCGTTGGGTGGGGAACAGTCGTACGTGTTCCTCATCAGGAATACAGGCAAGCGGGAACTGAACCTGATGACGAGTGATTTTGAGATCGATATCTGCAAGGGCGGAGAACAGGTCTCGGGAGGCCGGGAACTCTACATGAAGTATGTCACGCTGCAACCGGGAGAGTTTTACCGGGTGGAAGACAAGTGGCTCGTTGAGGAAGGAAACCACAGCATCTGGTCGGCGGGCGAGTATACTGTCATGGCGTCGATCATGGCATATGAAGGGCAGGAGGCGCATTCCGTATACGACTGGCCGCTGACGGCTTCCTGTAAAGCGCACGGCAGGTTCACGGTGCATTGACGGATGGAAGTGGACGCATTGTAAAGAACATGATAGAATCATGTTGTCAGGATTCGCTTTCAAGTATCGGAGCGAAGTACGAAACACATCATAGGAGGAACTTGAAATGGCGGAAACATTGAAGACTTTGGTCACCAGAAGAAGCTGCAGGAGCTACCTGCAGGACGAAGTCCCGGAGGAGATCATCGAAAGGATCCTGCGGGCGGGCATGTACGCCCCGACGGCCATGGGCAAGCAGTCCCCGGTCATCGTCTGCGTGACGAACAAGGAGATCCGTGACCGGATGGAAGAACTGGACCGTAAGGCGAAGGGCACGACCGGGAACCCGTTCTACGGCGCACCGTTCGTGATGCTGGTTCTCGCGGACAAGAACATCGGCCCGTACGTTTACGACGGTTCGCTTGTCATGGGCAACATGATGAACGAGGCGGCGGACCTGGGTGTCGGCACCTGCTGGATCCATCAGGCGAAGGAAGCGTACGAGACCGAAGAGGGCAAGGCGCTTTTGAAGGAACTCGGCGTTGAAGGCGACCTGGAAGGCATCGGCCACATGATCTTCGGCTGGCCGGCGGAAGGCGGCATCAAGGAACCGGTCCCGCGTAAGGAAAACTACGTGGTCCGCG
>JAGDBR010000367.1 GCA_017958935.1 Lachnospiraceae bacterium
GAAGCGACGAGCGCGCTCGATCCGCAGACGACGAAATCGATCCTCGCGCTATTGACAGAGATCAAGGAAAAGATGGGTCTGACGATCCTCCTCATCACGCATGAGATGTCGGTCGTCCAGGAGATCTGCCGGTACGTGCTGGTCCTCGAAAAAGGACTGCTGATGGAGCAGGGAACGGTCGAAGAGCTGTTCCACGCGCCGAAGACCGAAGCGACGAAGCGGCTCCTCGTCAATCAGGGCGCGACCGTGCTCCGGACGACCGGCGGGCGGACGATCCGCCTTTCATTCAACGAGGATTCCGCGAACGAGCCGGTCATTGGCAACGCGATCCTGCAGTTTCGGATGCCGCTCAACATTCTGTTTGCGAACATGAAGGAACTGAACGGCGTACCGAACGGTCAGATGATCGTCCAGCTGCCGGACAATGAAGCCGTTGCCGAGCAGATGATCGCCTACTTCCAGGAAAAGAACGTCGGCGTCGAAGCCTGGACGGAGAATGTGGGGTGAGCACGATGGGAGAGTTTTTCAGCGCTTTGTATCAGTTCATTTTTGGTGATATGGATGGCGGTTACTGGATGATGATCCTCGAGGGAACCCGCGACACGCTGATCATCACCATACTGTCCACATTCCTCGGGTATGTAATAGGGTTGCCGCTCGGCGTCGTTCTGACGATCACGGGCGAAGGCGGCATCCATCCGAACCGGGTGGTCTACCGCATTTTAGACGTGATCGTGAACATTCTGCGCTCGATCCCGTTCCTGATCTTGATGATCCTGCTGATCCCGTTCACGCGTCTCGTTGTCGGAACGACGATAGGAACTGCCGCAACCATCGTACCTTTGGTGATCGCGGCCGCGCCGTTCATTGCCAGAATGGTTGAATCGTCCTTAAAGGAAGTGGACGGAGGCGTCATCGAGGCCGCGCAGTCGCTCGGCGCTTCGACGATGACGATCATCGTCAAGGTACTGTTGAAGGAAGCGCGGACGTCCCTGATCGTCGGCATGACGATCGCGCTCGCTACGATTCTGGGGTACTCCGCGATGGCGGGCGCCATCGGCGGCGGCGGACTCGGCGTGCTCGCGATCCGGTACGGCTATCATCGATATAAGATGAACGTCATGATCGTGACGATCGTCGTGCTCGTCGCGCTCGTGCAGATCATGCAGAAGTTCGGCATGTGGCTTTCGAGAAAACTTGACCGGAGGATCCGATGAAGGCTTCCCGGCGAAGGAAACTGCTGCTCTGGCTGCTTCTGCCGTTCATCGGCGTGTCCTACGCCGTCGTCATGAACCTTTTGATGGTCATCCTCGGCGCGGCGCCGGGACAGGACGCGGTGGACGTCGCGTTGGCGCAGTACTTTGAATCGAAGCAGTGGATCCTGATCCTCATCGAGGCGGTGATCGCGCCGGTCGTCGAGGAGTGGCTCTTCCGGAAGCTTTTATACGGGCTGATCTCGCGGAAACTGAAAAAGATCCTGGCGGCGGTCATCGTGTCCGTGCTCTTCGGAGTGCTGCATTTCAGCATTCCGGGCATGATCTACGGGTTCCTGTTCGGACTCCTTCTGACCTGGGTGCTCGAAGTCGTGGAGACCTGGCTCGCGGCGGTCCTCGTCCACGGCATGGCGAACCTGTTCAGCATTTTCATGAATTACGTGCCCTCCGCGAATGCGTTCGTGTCGGCGTACCGGATCGCATTCCTCATCGCCGGCGTCGTGGTGCTCGGCGGGTGTCTGTTTTTACTGTACCGGCTGAAGCCCGGAAAGCAGTTAGAAAGTGAATAATATATGGCATTTACGCATTTACACGTCCATACGGAATACAGTCTTTTAGACGGCTCCTGCAAGATCCGGGAGCTCGTCCAGCGCGCGAAGGAACTCGGCTTCAAACACCTTGCGATCACGGATCACGGCGTGATGTACGGCGTCATCCATTTTTACGAAGCGTGCAGGGAGGCGGGGATCAACCCGATCCTCGGCTGCGAGGTCTACGTCGCGCCGAAGTCGCGGAAGGACCGCGAGCCGGGCGCGAACGAGGAGCGCTATCACCACCTGATCCTGCTTGCGGAAAACAATCAGGGCTATCAGAACCTCATTAAGATCGTTTCGATAGGATTTAAGGACGGTTTCTACTACCGGCCGCGCGTCGATAAGGACGTCCTCAGGCAGTACAGCGAAGGGATCATCTGCTCGTCGGCCTGTCTCGCGGGCGAGGTGCAGCGGTACTTGAAGAACGGTCTTTACGACGACGCGAAGCGGGTCGCCCTGGAATACCGCGGCATTTTCGGCGAAGGGAACTATTTCCTCGAGCTGCAGGACCACGGCTACGAGGCTCAGAAGACCGTGAACGCGGGACTTCTTAGGCTGCACAATGAGACCGGGATCCCGCTCATCGCGACGAACGACGTGCATTATCTTTACGACACGGA
>JAGDBR010000368.1 GCA_017958935.1 Lachnospiraceae bacterium
ACCGTCATCGCGCTCGGGATGGTGCCCGGCCAGGGCGGTCAGGGCGGAAAAGGCGGCTGGGGCGGTTTCTTCGGCATGGGCGATATGAACGGCGGGAGCAAGCTTCCCGACGGCGCGGTCACGTTCAGCGGCACGCTGCAGGCCGGAGCGCACAGTTTCTCGTGCGGGAGCGTGAAGGGCTCCTTTACGCTGAAATCGGCCGTTTCCGGCGGCTGGATCTGGTCTCCGGGGATTTCCGCGGACAACTACACACTGGACTGAAAACAGGGCAAAAAAGCGCTCAGAAAGGCAAAATAAGACCGGGGCTGCGGATCTTTCCGCGGCCCCGGCTGTTTTTTGCCTGTCTAAGGTCCGTTTTACGGACGCTCGTCTCCGAGATGGATCTCCAGCCTGCCGTCCACGTCATGGCCCAGCTGCTGGTGGCCCTGCAGGTACTCCTCGAGGACCGCACGGTCGGACGTCGCGATCACGCGCGCCTTGCCGTTCTTCTCGACCTCCTGGAGCGGGACGTTGAAGTCCTCCTCGAAGTTGTTGTAATGATACCGGCCGAGCGAGATCGTGACGATGTCGTCCTCTTCGATCGGCTGGCCGTTCAGCGAGAACTCCGTGAAATCCTGGAGGCTCTGGTAATAGACGAAGCGGACGCCGTCCGAGAACTGGAAGAACTCGTTGTGGACGCCGGCCCAGACGTCGTCGCGGCACATGTAGCGCAGCATGCGGCGCAGCTGGCCGCCGGTCACCTTGAGCAGGTAGACGGGGTCGTTGTACGGGAAGACTTCGTTCAGGTCGCCGAGCGTGACGATCGGGCCGCACTTCGGGTTCCGGATCGAGCCGGAGCCGACGAATGCGATGTCCACGCCGAGCGAGTGCCGGAGGCCTTCCGCGAACACGTCGCCGATCTCCGTTTCCTGCTCGCGCTTCGGATGCGTGAGCTCGCGCTTGAAATGCGTGATGATGCGGCCGTACTTTTCGTCGACCTTCGTCTTCAGCGAGCGGATGTGCTCCTCGACGACCTCGTCGCGCGGGCAGGTCTCCGCGTTGATCGGGATCGTCTGCCAGGTGTAGGAGTCGATCGCGTTCAGGTCGGTGTCGATCATGATGTCGAAGCGGCCGATCTGGTCCGTGCCGGTGCCGGCCTGGACGACCGGGATGCCGTTCACGACCGCGGGCTCCTTCAGGAAGGTGTGCGAGTGGCCGCCGATGATGACGTCGACGCCCCATTCCGGATCGAGGATCGCGGCGAGCGCCTTGTCCTCCTCGAAGCCGATGTGCGTGAGCAGGACCGTGAAGTCGATGTCGGTCGAGCGGTAAGCGTCGCAGATGCGGCCGACTTCCTTCGCGGCGTCTTCGATGTCCACGACGGATCCGATGATGCCGTCCTGCTTCGTCTGGCTGATGACCTGCTCGGTCAGGATGCCGATGAAGAGGATCTTCATGCCGCCGACCTCAAGGACCTTGCAGGGGCTGAACAGCCGCGCGCCGTTCAGGCGGATGTGCAGGTTCGCGTTCACGATCGGGAACGCCGCGCATTTTTCGATGAACAGAAGGTGGGCGACGCCGTAGTCGGTCTCGTGGTTGCCGATCGTCGCGATGTCCGGCGCGATCAGGTTCATGATCTGGATCGTCGAAAGACCCTGGTAGTCCGAGTCGATGACGGAGCCGCGGAACATGTCGCCGGCAATGCAGTACAGAACGTTTTCTTCTTCCGCGCGGACCTTGCTGACATAGCCGGACAGCATCGCCACGCCGCCGACCAGGTTCTCGTCCACGTGCTCCGCAAGGAAATCGCCGTGCATGTCGTTCGAATGAAGCAGCACCAGTTTTTTAAGATTTTTCGCCATGTAAGTATTCTCCTTTTGTTGTATGTTACTCTTCCAAAAAAGTTTCCCAGATAAGTTTTCGGAACGGAGAGAAATGATAGTCGCCGTTCGACCCGCCGTCGGTATCCACGAGGCCCTGCGTGACGATCACGAGCTCCTTCCGGGGAACGACGACGGCATACTGGCCGAAGATGCCCCACAAAAAGAACGCTTCGTGCGCCGTGTCGACCCAGAGCTGGTAGCCGTAGGAAAGCGGCGTGCCGGGCCGGGTCGGGACGGCTTCGTTCGTCACGACGTGCGGCGCCGTCATGTCATGCACGAAGGCTTCGGGCAGGATCCGCTTTCCGCCAAAAACGCCGCCGTTCAGCAGCATCTCTGCGAAATTCGCAAGCTCCGTTGCGTTGACGGCCAGCCCGTTCGCGCCGACCGTGTGCCCCTTCGGGCAGACCGTCATGTCGGGGTTGTGGATCTGCAGCGGCTCGAACAGCCGGTCGCGCATGTATTCCAGCATGTTCACGCCGGCCTTCTTCCCGACCAGCGCGCCCAGAAGGTACGCGCAGACGTTCGTGTAGAGGAACGTGCTGCCGGGGGCCGAAGAGAAGGGCTGCTCGAAAATGTAGCGCAGCCAGTCGCGCTCGTGCGCGCGTTCGTAGCTGTCGCGGAACAGGACGGCTTTCTCCATGCCCGACGTCATCGTCAGCACGTCGCGGACCGTCAGATCCTTCGGATAATCGTTCCGCAATACGTAGGACGGATCGCCCAGCGTGTCCCAGACCTTTTCGTCCAGCGTGATCAGGCCTTCCTCCGCCGCGATCCCGGTCCCGGCTGCCATGAAAGTCTTCGCGAGCGAAAACGATTCGAAGCGGGGCTTCGAGGCAAAGCGGTACCAGGCGCCGGCGGTCTTTCCGCCCTGGCGCATCTCCGCGGCGAACAGGTCGTACCCGTTCCTGCGGACTTCCTCCATGAAATCATCGAAACGTTCAGACATTCTTCCGAACTGCGGGGAGCGGATCCGTACCGCCCGGGGACAGCCGTCCCCCTCCGGCCGGACGCGCATGCGCGCACGCTCCTTCCTGATAATTATACACTGCCGCCGCCGTTCAGTCTACCACGCGTTTACGCAAAAACACAGATTTTTTCCTTGTCAAACAGAAATGGCTGATATAAAATAAACAGTGGATTTTAAGTTGGGGGCGCGTGTGCGTTTCCCGGCATTTCGAAAACCGAAGGAGGCTGACATATGGACCGGTATGAAAGAAGAGTAGGCACGGTTTCCCGCGGCATCCGCTGCCCGATCATCCGTGAGGGCGACGATCTCGTGAAGATCGTTTCGGACAGCGTGCTGGAAGCGGCGCGGTACGAGGGTTTCGAACTGCATGACCGCGACGTCGTGGCGATCACCGAATCGATCGTGGCGCGCGCGCAGGGCAATTACTGCACCGTCGAAGACATCGCGAAGGACGTGAAGGCGAAGACCGGTGGCGGGACCGTCGGCGTGATCTTCCCGATCCTTTCCAGGAACCGTTTCTCGATCTGCCTGCGCGGCATCGCGATGGGCGTGAAGAAGGTCGTCCTGATGCTTTCCTACCCGTCGGACGAAGTCGGCAACGAGCTCGTCTCGCTCGACAAGATCGACGAAGCGGGCGTGAATCCCTATTCGGACGTCCTGACCCTTGAGAGATACCGCGACCTCTTCGGCGAGAACCTGCATCCGTTCACGGGCGTCGACTACGTCGCGTTCTACAAGGACCTGGTCGAAGGGTGCGGCGCCGAATGCGAGATCATCTTCGCGAATCAGGCGAAGGCGGTCCTGAACTACACGGACACCGTGCTGACCTGCGACATCCACACGCGAAGACGCACGAAACGCATCCTGAAAGAAGCCGGCGCACGGATCGTGCTGGGCCTCGACGACGTGATGAACGCCTCCGTGGACGGCTCGGGCTTCAACGAAGCCTACGGCCTGCTCGGCTCGAACAAGGCGACCGAAGACAAGATCAAGCTGTTCCCGCATCCGTGCCCGGAGATGGTCGAAGCGATCCGTGAGCGCATTTACGAAGCGTCGGGCAAGCGCGTCGAGGTCATGATCTACGGCGACGGCGCGTTCAAGGATCCGCAGGGCAAGATCTGGGAGCTGGCCGACCCGGTCGTTTCCCCGACCCATACGGCGGGCCTCGTCGGCACGCCGAACGAGCTGAAGCTGAAGTACCTCGCGGACAACGACTTCAAGGACCTCTCCGGCGACGCACTGAAGGAAGCGATCTCCGAGAGCATCCGGCAGAAGGACGCCGACCTGAAGGGCCAGATGGCTTCCGAAGGCACGACGCCGCGGCAGCTGACCGATCTGATCGGCTCGCTCTGCGACCTGACGTCCGGCTCGGGCGACAAGGGCACCCCGGTCGTCCTGGTCCAGGGCTATTTCGACAATTACACGAACTGACCGATACAGGATCATCCGGCAGGCACACGGCGTTTTGTGCGCCTGCGATCCGGCATTAATGATTGAGGAGGATCTGAGATGGCAATCAAACAAAGAGAGAAAAAGACAGGCACCGGGACCGGCAGCACGCACCGCCGGGACGAAGGCCTGGGCACCGGCAAGGTCGGCAACAGCAGCCGTCCGGGCGGTACGGGAAATACCGCGAAGCCGGGCAGCAGCGGAAAGAGCGATAAAGACGAACGCGGGCTCGCGAGCGACCTTCTGGGCGCTGCACTGAGCGGCGGCTCGTCTTCCTCGGGCAGCTCAAACAGTTCGGGCGGCCTCGGCGGCGCGCTTCTGGGCGCGGCGGCAGGCGGCCTGCTGAGCGGCGGTTCGTCCGGCGGCAAGAAGAGGGGCGGCGGTCTCGGACGGCTGATCCTGATCGCCCTGCTGGTCATCGGCGCCATCTGGTTCGCGAAGAACTACCTGGACTGCGGCGGCACGCCCGTCAACCCGAACCCGACCTACACGCCCCCGCAGACGACGCAGAACGTCAGCGCGTACTCGACCGGCGGCTATTCGAACGACATCGCGGGCGTCCTGTCGAGCCTCGGGCTTTCGGACACCTTCGGCGGCTCCGGTTCAAGCTCGTATAACTACAACACCGGCTCCGCCGGCACGACGCAGGTCTCCGCGAACGGCTGGTCCAGCGCGAAGAACACCGGAACGCTCGACACGTCGGTCGCAAGCGGCACGCGCGCGAAGTACACACAGATCAAGGGTCGCGGCAGAGACGTGTTCACGATCATGGTCTACATGTGCGGCACGGACCTGGAGTCCAAGTACGGCATGGGCACCGCCGACCTGCAGGAGATGCTGAAGGCGACGGTCGGCGATCAGGTGAACCTGCTGATCTACACCGGCGGCTGCAAGCAGTGGAAGAACAGCGTCATGTCCTCGTCGCAGAACCAGATCTACCAGGTCTCCGGCGGCAAGCTGTACCGCGTCGAAGAGAACATGGGCAACGCGTCCATGGTCCTGCCGTCGACGCTGTCGGAGTTCATCCGGTACTGCCGCAAGGAATATCCGGCGACCCGCTACGGCCTGATCTTCTGGGATCACGGCGGCGGCTCGGTCACCGGCTACGGCTATGACGAGAAGAACACCCGCGCGGGCTCGATGACCCTGTCCGGCATCAACCAGGCCCTGAAAGACGGCGGCGTGAAGTTCGATTTCGTCGGCTTCGACGCCTGCTTGATGGCGACCGCCGAAACGGCCATCATGCTGGAAGACTACGCGGATTACATGATCGCTTCCGAGGAATCGGAGCCGGGCTACGGCTGGTACTACACCGACTGGCTCACGATGATTTCGAACAACACCTCCGTCTCCACGCTGGAGATCGGCAGGAACATCATCGACACCTTCATCGCGGACTGCGCGAAGACGAGCAAGGGTCAGGACGCGACCCTGTCGATGATCGACGTCGCGGAATTCAACCACACCGTCCCGGCGGCGCTGCGGAACTTCTCGAATGCGACGAGCTCGCAGGTCGCTTCCGATTACTCGTCGGTCGCGACGGCGCGTTCCCGCTCGCATGAATTCGCGAAGGGCAACGGCATCGACCAGATCGACCTCGTGGACTTCGCGGCCCGCATCGGCACGAACGAGGCGAACGCCCTCGTCAACGCGCTGAAGGGCGCTGTCAAGTACAACCTGACGTCCTCGAACCTGACGAACTGCTACGGCGTCTCGGCTTACTTCCCGTACCGTTCGTCCAAGAACGTGGACACGGCGGTCTCGCAGTTCAATTCGGTCGGCGTCGACCAGTCCTACGGCAAGCTCCTGCAGAACTTCGCGTCGATGCAGGTCTCCGGCCAGATCGGCTCGGGCGGCAACACGTCCTACGCAAGCTCGATCGGCGACCTGCTGACGGGCGGCCAGAACAGCTACTCGAGCTCCAGCTCCGACCTGCTCTCGACCCTGCTCGGCAGCTACTTCGGCGGCGGTTCAAGCTCGAGTTCGAGCTCCAGCTCCGGCTACGACATCGGCTCCCTGATCTCGGGCCTGTCCGGCGGGAACACGAACTTCTTCACGGGCCGTTCGCTGTCGAACAAGGAAGCCGCGGACTACATCGTGGCGCACTCGTTCGATTACTCGCAGCTGAACTTCAAGGAAGACAAGGACGGCGTCGTGTACTTCACGATCGCGAAGGATCAGTGGCCGCTCGTCACCGACATCGCGCTTTCGGTGTACTTCGACGACGGCGAGGGCTACATTGACCTCGGCATCGACAACGTCTTCGAGATGAGCCCGAACGGCGACATCCTCGAGCCGCGCGAAGCGTCCTGGATGACGGTCGGCGGTCAGCTCGTGGCGTACTATTACGAGAATACGATCCAGGAAGGCAGCGCCTACACGATCAACGGCTACATCCCGTGCCTGCTGAACGGCGAGCTCGTCAGACTCCTCGTGGTCTTCGACAATGCCGATCCGTACGGCCGCATCACCGGCTACCAGCCGATGTACGCATCGGACGACACGGAAGTCCTGCCGAAGAACGTCACGGGCCTTTCGGACGATGAGGGAGAAGCGGTCTACTTCCTGCAGAAGGGCGACAAGATCGACTGGATCGCGGACTGCTATGATTACGAAGGCAAGTACGAAGACACCTTCAAGATCGGCGAGCAGTGGACCTATGACGGCGGCGCGATCGAGATCTCGAACGTGAAGCTGGAAGAAGGCAAGGCGAACATGATGTACCGCATCACGGACATCTACAACATGGAATACTGGAGCTCCGCCGTCACGAACGAGTGACGCCGGATATCCGGAACACACCGGCCGGCGGACCTTTTACAGTCCGCCGGCCGGTTTTCGAACAGCACGGAAACGATCAGGAGATACGGAAGTACTTGACAAGTTAGCGGCAACTAACTATAATTATCACAGAAGTTAGCGCCGGCTAACAAGGAAGGGGAAAAACGGATCAAATGAATCTGAATGGATTGAAAGAAGGGAC
>JAGDBR010000369.1 GCA_017958935.1 Lachnospiraceae bacterium
CTTTCCGGAGCGCGACCGGGAACTTGATCTTCGAGATCTTCGTCCCGTAGGAGGTGAACGGCTGCGTCAGCGTTTCATCGCCGCTCATCGTGATGATCACGTCGCGCCCGTCTTCGATGTACGCCGCATCGGGCGGATCCATCGTCCTGACGACGCACAGCAGGGACGGGATGATGAAGACCAGCAGCGCCGCCGTCCGGATCCGCGCCCAAAGCATCGTGTTCGCCGGCAGGTGCGTGTGGTCCTCTTCCATGTATTTCGGATGCTTGAAGATGCCGAACAGCAGGATCAGGCCGCCCAGCAGCGACAGGGCGAGCGAGACCGGGAGGAAGCTGTAGAACTCCTTCATGTTCAGCGCGTTCGACAGATGGAAGTTGTTCCTGAACAGCAGGAATTTCAGGGCGCCGTTCTCAATGACGACGTCGTCGAGCCCGTTCGGGAAGGCGAGCACGCAGAAGGCGATGAGGATCGCCGCGAAGATGCCCTCCAGGAACAGCCAGATCTTGACCTCCTTCTGCAGGAAGGCCGAGAACAGCCAGAACGGAATGGCCAGCAGCAGCCACTGCTGGTGCCATTTGATCAGCACGAAGAAGACCGAGAAGGCCAGGCTCACGAAGAAGACAGCGTAACGCTTTTCGGAGACCGTGTTCTGGCATTTCTTAAAGTAGCAGAAGCCCAGCAGCACGATGAATGCGAGCACGAGCGGATAGGTCACGAACTGGATGCTCGAGAGGCTGTAGCCTGTCGCGTAGGAAACGTTGAACAGGTAGCCGAGCGGGTTGTCGCCGGTCGAACCGAGACCGAAGACGTAAGCGTTGAACATCGGGCTCTTGCGATAGATCAGCATGAACAGCACCGTCAGCGGGAGCAGCAGGACCGTATCGATCAGGATGCGCAGGATCTTCTTCTCCCGCAGCAGAAGCAGCGGGAAGAACGCCACGACGACCGTATACTTCAGCGAGAACGCGATCATGAAGAACAGGACGAACAGCCAGTTCTTCCGCTTCAGCCACCAGTAGAACCCGAGCAGCACGAAGAACATCACGATGCTCTCGTACTGACCGAACAGGAACTGCGACAGCAGCGCCGCCGGCACCGTCAGATAACCGAACATGCAGACCTTCGACTTCGTCTCGCCCATGCCGAGCTCCTTCGCGATCAGGTAGACCACGAAGCCGCCGGCCACGTAGAACAGGCACGGCAGGATCTTCGCCCACATGATCGGGATGAAGCCGAGCATCGCCGTCGGCCCCGTGACCGCTCCGAAGAGCTTCATCGGCAGGTTCCAGATGGCGAACAGGATGTAGATCGTCGGCAGATAGCTGGCATGCAGGCCCGCGGTCCCGTCCACGTCGACGCCGTTCGCGGCCACATAGTCGTAGAAGTCCAGGATGTGTCCGTTCAGATATCCGTAGGAGCAGCCTGCCGTATGATAGAGATCGACCGCCATCTCATAGCCGAAAAAGCAGAACGCCGTGATGATGAGCAGCGCGATCCAGTCATAGAACTTGATCGGTGAATCCTTGAACAATGACTTCAGTTGTTTCATCTCTTAAGCCTCTTTCCGGCCTGCGGGAATGCTGAGGCACCCCGCCGCCGCATACGTCAGGAATTTCAGTCCGTTCACGATCAGGAGCCCCCAGGCCATGCCCTGCAGCCCGAAGCGCAGGATCAGCGGGATTGTGACCGCGAAGAACAGCAGAATGTAGATCACGTTGACGATCAGCTGGTTCCGCTCCGGCGTGTACCGGAGGACGATGACCATCAGCGTGTTGCAGATGAAGAACAGGACCTGGCCGGCGTTCGCGATCACGAACAGGCCGCGGACCGTGTCGAAATAACTGCGGTAGAACAGGTAGACGAACAGGTAGGAGCCGCCGACCGCCAGCGCGGTGATGACCGCGAAAACGCCTGCGAGCAGCCCGATGATCTTCAGGAAAGTCTTCCGGTCGATCCCGCCCTCTCGTTTGGCGATGTATCCGGACAGCACCCCGTTCAGCGGCGTCGACAGCAGCGACGTGACCTTGCCGACCAGGCTCGCGTAGTAATAAAGCGACGTCAGCGTGTCTCCGTTCGTCAGCAGCAGCGGGAAAAGCAGCCGGTCCGAAACGCCGACGAGGTCGGACAGGAAGTACGAGACCGCAAGCTTTCCGTCCGTCATCAGGTGGGCTTTCCACCGCTCCGTCCGCTCGAAGAACGGCTTCCGGAACACCGTGCCCGTCAGTATGACGAACAGGATGCCGAACAGTTCACCGGTCAGGAAGATCAGCACCCACCGCCCTGTCGCAAAGAACAGGAGGAGCCCCAGACCGTAGCCGAGCCCGATCAGCAGGTAATAGACCGCGAAGCGCTTATAGTTCAGGGAAAGCCGGTACTCGACGTCGGCGTACATCCGGACGGTCGTCGCGAAGATCACCGCCATGATGCCGAAGACCGTGGCGCCCGCGCTGTCCTTCTTGACCAGGACCGCGGTCAGCGTCACGAGGACGGTGCACGTGGTCGCGGCCGAGCGCA
>JAGDBR010000370.1 GCA_017958935.1 Lachnospiraceae bacterium
CGCCCTTGTGCACTCTGCCCAGCCTCGCAGCGGCCCTTCCGGTCTCCCCTACGGCAGCGCCCTTCGTTCCGCGCTGTGCCGGCCCCGCAGCGGTCCTTCCGGTCTTCCCACCGGCAGCGCCCTTCGTTCCGCTCTCGAATGTCTAAAAAGGTGCAGCCGTCCCCTGCACCCGCTCTGGCCTCCGAGGCACAGAGCGGGCGCTGACCGGGTCCGTCTGCGCCTTAAGACATTCTGAGAGCTTCACTCTATGCTGCCTTAGGGGAGACCGGTCAGACCTCGCGGGGCCGGGAGTGCGACATACACCGTTGTGGGAGACCGAGCGTCTCCAATCACGTCGGCGGGCGGCCCGGGGCGTTCGCAGGCCTCCCGGACTTTTTCGAAGCATGTCGGAGGGCTGTCAGAATGTCTTAAGCGGCGGATCGACCCGGTCAGCGCCTGCTCAATGCCTCGGAGGCTTGAGTAGGCGCTGGGGAGAGACGGCGCTTGTAGACATTCGACAACCGGAGACCCGCTGAGGAAAAGCCGGGAGGCAAGAACGACCCGGGCCGCCAACAGGGAAGTCTGGCTAGCCAGTGTTCGGCGCGAGGAAAAAACACGGCGGGCCGGCGAATGGGCATGAAAAAGCCCGGGAGGAAACTCCCGGGCTTTGGGTGGATGCGGCTTGCGGCCTTACGGGAAAAGGGCTTTCACGAGCGCCTCTGTCTCGGATTCGGGGACAAGATACCAGTGGCCTTCGTCCTCATAGTTGAAGAGGATCAGGCGCTTCTTCCCGTTGTTCTCGTAGAGGTCCGCGCCGCCGATGCACTCCTCGTCGAAGATCACGCCGCTGAAATAGCCGTTCGAACGGTACAGGCCGGGCAAGGCGTCGATGCCTTCATAGCCGGCCCCTTCGGTCCAGTCGTCGATGACCTCGTCCGGATGACGGTTCGCCGGATCGTTCATCACGGCCGTCAGCTGTCCGAAGACCTCTTCGGACAGTTCGCGGATCTCCACCTGGACGTTGTCGTCGTTCATGCTGTAATGAATCGTCTTCGTATAGTAGACTGTCTCCGTCAGGCCCTGCATGGCTTTCGTGACCTCGTCGAAAACGTCCTCGCGGATATAAAGCTTTCCGTAATCGACCGTCAGAATGTAACGGTTGCCGGAGGCCGTGAACGGCTTGCCGAAGTATTCCTGCAGGATCGCTGGTACGTCCTTCGCCGTCACGTATCCGCGGGCATTCGTGCTATCGATACCGTAGCCGTACTCGTGGTCGGGACTCTCATAAAGCCGGTAGGTCTGCCCTCTCCATTCGATGTCCGGGGCATTCTCCGGGCCTGTCCAGAAAGCCTGGCTCTCCTTCAGCCGCCGGATCTCTTCGCAGCCGGTCAGCGTCAGCAGCAGGAACACCGACAGGAGGACGGCCGCAGCTCTTTTCAAGTGCTTCATGCGCCCTCCTTACTCCAGATTCAGGTGCTTCTTCATGACGCGGTGCATCACGAAATAGTACAGCAGGAACAACAGCAGCGCGATGACGATGATCACGCAGAACAGCACGTGGAACGACGCGATCGGGTTCTTGTCGAAGGCTTCGCCCAGAACGACGAACAGTTCGAAATCACGCATCGCTTCGAAGATCAGGAACAGCGTTCCGACGATCTGGAAAATGAAATACTGGATGAAGAAAATACCGACAGCAAGGCCGATGCGGTGCTTCTTCGCCAGCTGGCCGAGCGTGATGCAGGTCTCGAGCAGCATGACGGAGTCGATCGCGGTCAGGATCAGAAGCACGGTCACTTCGACGATGTAGAGCGTCATGTTCAGCGGCTTGACCGCGCGGACAAGGCGGCTGAAGAGGAAGCGTACCCCGCTCCAGAGCTCCGCGAACACTTCGCCGCTGGTCGCGATCAGGACCGAAAGCAGCACGACGGCGACGCTCGAAGCCATGCAGATCAGCGCGCACAGGATCTTCGCCCACAGATGCTCATGGACCGTCGCCGGCAGCGTGAAGGTCAGGTAGCCTTCATTGGAGAAAAGGTTCCGCTGGAACCGGTAGACCAAAAGGATCACGGTCAGGAGCATCAGGCTCGCGATGCCGATGACGAGCAGCACGACCGAGCTTCTGAAGGCGATGTCGTACCAGAGCGCATTCTCCTGCTCGAACACCTGGAGCAGACGGTTGAAGCCGGCCGTTCCGAGGATGATCGCGTAGATGACCACCAGATACTTGAAGACCGCTTTCAGGTCGTATTTGAGCAGTTTCCTTACCATTTGAACACCTCCCTGAACAGTTCGTCGACGGATTTCCCGTTTTCGCTGCGGATCTCGTCGACCGACTTGTGAAGCGTGATCTGTCCGTTCTGGATGAACAGCGCGTCGTCGAGCACCGACTCGATGTCGGAGATCAGATGCGTCGAGATCAGGACCGAGGCTTCGGGGTTATAGTTGTTGATGATCGTCGAAATGATATAGTCGCGCGTCGCCGGGTCCACGCCGGCGATCGGCTCGTCCAGCACGTACAGCTTCGCGTTCCGGCTCATCGTCAGGATCAGCGCGACCTTTTCCTTATTTCCCTTCGAAAGGGTCTTCAGCGCCGCGTTCTCCTGGATGCCGAGCCGGCCCATCATTTCCAGGGCAAGCGCCGGCCGGAAATCGTCGTAGAAGTCCTCGAAGTAGGCGACGATGTCCCGGACACGCATGTAGTTGTTCAGGAAATGGTTGTCGGGCAGGTAGGCGACGATCTTCTTCGTCTCGACGCCGGGCTCCATGCCGTCGATCAGGATGCGCCCCTCGTTCGGGGTCAGCAGGCCGTTGATCAGTTTGATCAGCGTCGTTTTGCCGGAGCCGTTCGGGCCGAGCAGGCCGATCAGCTTGCCGGCTTCGAGCGTGAAGTTCACCTTGTTCAGCGCCACGACGTTTCCGTATGTTTTCGTCAGATTCTCACAACGAAGCAGTTCACTCATCTGCTTACCTCCTTTTCCGCAGCCGCCTGCGTCCCTTCGCCTGCCTGCCGGCTGACGAGGGAAGCGATCTGCTCCCTGCTGTAACCGAGTGCCTGAAGGTCCCGGAACAATACCGTGATCTTCTGCCCCGCCAGGGTCTCGAGTTTCCTTCTTGCGGCCTCCGCCGCGTCCGCCACGTACCAGCCGGAGCCGCGCATCGAATAGATCAGGCCCTCGGCCTCGAGCGACTCGAACGCCTTCTGGACCGTATTCGGATTCACGCCGGCCGCGACCGCGACGTCGCGCACCGAGGCCAGGCGGTCCGCCGGCCTGAATTCGCCGAGCGCGATGCGCGCCGCGATCTGTTCATTGATCTGCGGACAGATCGGCCGCTCTTTATCGATCATCCATCGCATATCCGTGTCCTTTCATTTGTAAAGTCCGTAGTGTCCGTCAAAAGAACGGACTGTACTACTGTATTATTACAATAGTACAATCCGTTTTTCTTGTCAAGTTCTTTTCAGACTTTTTTCGGAAAGACCGGGGCCGTATCTTTCTGCCCTTCCCCGGCCCTTCCTTTTATTCGGTTGAAAGCCTCAGACCTCCGCCGTTACGTAGCGCAGGTGCTTTCCGATGTGGGAGACGAGCCTGTCGTAATAGTCCTCTTCGTACTCGGAAAGGAGCTTGAAGAACGGGACTCTGAACCATTCCTGATTCAGCAGCAGGCCGTAGGTGATGTGCAGCGTCTGGCGCGATGCCGGGAGCTTTAAGTACTCCGGCAGGTAAGCGTCGCTCTGCAGGTCGATGTTCGTGATCTGGGATGCATCCGTCGACACGTGATAGTACTGCTCGGCTTCCGGACGGTTCTCGAGCGCAAACTTATGCGCTTTCCGGTAGAGCGCCGGATCCTTTTCGGCCAGGACCGCCACGGCCTCGAGCCAGTTCGTTCCCGCCGTCTTGACGTGGACGTGGCCCTTCGTCACGCGGCCGACCGTCGAGAAGACGGAGAACTTGTCGGAGCCGGAATGGACCGACAGCTTGTAGCCGAAGTGGTCCGCGATCTCCTGGTGCACGACGAAGTCGCGCGCGAAGTCGTTCAGGTTGCCGGCATACTCGATGCCTTTCTCGAACTCGCCCGAGAAATGCGGGGCGACGGAGTCCGGCGTGATGTGCTGCAGCGCCAGCTCGTTCGCGACGACGAAATGCTCCGCCGGGGTCGTGATCGTCAGCGTCTCGTCGATCGACAGTTCGAAATCGACGTCCGAGGTGCGGATCTCTTCGATGTAGCGGTAGCACGAGACCGCATGGTCCACCGCCCGCCAGAACACGACGACGATCCGGCGCAGTTCCGCCGCATCCAGCTTGTTCAGGATCGGCAGTTCCTTGTCAAGATAGGTCTCTTCGTAATGCTTCCGGACGTCTTCCGGGATCTGCGCATAGACCTCTTCGATCTCGGCGTCGGTCAGGGAAGCCGCCTTGATGTCGATATGCGCGGAGCAGTCCAGCGTGATCATCGAGCAGCCCGATTCGATCGCGTACTTGATCTCCTCCTTCGTCTTCAGGTGATCGCCGTCTGCGCCGTAGCCGCCCTTGTAGCCTTCCTGGAAGACGCCGTACGCGGCCGCCGCGATGACGCCGCCGAACGTCCGGTTCGTCAGGTTCAGTTCGCGGATCGACTGCTGCGCGAAGATCGGGAAGACGTCATAGTCCGCGATGGCCCGGACGTGACCCGGGGTCGCAAGGCCGAGACGGTCGCCGAGGCCGAACGTGAACGGATGTCCGCGGTGGCTCACCGGCTTCGTATAGGGGAACAGTTCCATCAATGCCTTTGCGTTTGCTTCGGTCAGCGGGCAGAACCTGACGCCGTCCTGATCGACGCCGTCGAACGCTGACGCGCGCGCGCCGGCGACGGCGAGATATTTCACGCCGTCCGGGGCCTTGACGATCGCGCAGACCGTGCCGTCCGCTTCGTCCGCGGATCTCTCATAGACCCGCACGCCCGCTCTTTCCGCTGCCGTTGTCAAGGAAAGTAATAAGTCAGACATGATTCCCTCCTGTGGGTGTTATTCTGTCTTGATTTTATCACGCGGAAAAATGTTTGTCCACAGCAAATCCCGTGCGGACGCTTTTTTCGGATTGAAATATGCTGTTTTCTATTGTAAGATGAAGGAGCGGGAAGTCCCGCCCTTTCGCCGCGCGGCGCCGGTATGCGTCCGGATGGCGGAAGGATTTCTGACGACAGGAGAAAGCATCATGATCACGAGAAAAGATGAAATGCACATCGATTACCAGAACGTGCGCGGCGGAAACGGCGACCTTGAATTCAGAAGGATCATCCGGACGCCGGAAGAACTGTGCAATAAAGGCCGTCTCTTCAGCCACATGGTCCTGCAGCCCGGTCAGTCCGTCGGCTACCATCAGCACGTCGGCGACATGGAATGGTACTACGTCCTGCGCGGCCGCGGCGAATACAACGACAACGGGACCGTCGTCCCTGTCGGCCCCGGCGATACGCTGGTCTGCCATGAAGGCGAATCGCACGGTCTCGTCAACACCTGCAGCGAGACGCTCGAACTGATCGCGCTCGTCCTCTACACGGCGTAAGCACCGGTCTGCCGGAACGCCATCACCGCTGATCCTAAGCGAAAGGAGCTGCCCATGCGAAAGTTTTATCTCCCGCATAAAGACGACATCCGCCTGACGATCCTGCATACGAACGACATCCACGGCGATTTCCTGCCCGAAGAAAAGGACGGGAAGATCTCCGGCGGCATTGCCCGCATGTCCGGCTACGTCCGGAAGGTCCGCGAGGAAGAAGACAACGTCGTCTTCCTGGTCGCGGGCGACATGTTCAAGGGATCGATCATCGACAGCGAATACAAGGGCTTCTCGACGATCGAGCTCATGAACATGCTCTATCCCGACGCCGTGACGCTCGGCAACCACGAGACGGACTACGGTCTGTCGCATCTTCTGTTCATTGAAAAGTGCGCGAACTTCCCGATCGTGAACGCGAACCTGTTCATCACGACGAACCACGTGCGCCTGTTCAATCCGTACATCAACATCGACCGCGGCGGCCTGCGCGTCCTCGTGATCGGCATCATCACCGACGAGGTGCTCGCGCAGACGAAGAATGAATCGATCATCGGTTCGTTCGTCGACGTGCGCGAAGCGGCCGAGGAAGTCAAGATCATCATCGACAACTACAAAACGACGAAGACCGACTACACGGTCCTGCTGACGCACATCGGCTTCGACAAGGACCAGGAGCTCGCTGCCCTGCTCTCGCCGGAGCTCGGCGTGGACCTGATCGTCGGCGGCCACACGCATACGTTCCTCGACGAGCCCTGCTATGTGAACGGCATTCCGATCGTCCAGGTCGGCACCGGCACGGACCAGATCGGCCGCGCGGACATCACGTTCTCGCGCTCCCGCCATCACCTGACCGGCTTCAGCTGGAAGAGCATCAAGGTCGACGAAACGCTCTGTGATGAGGATCCGAACGTCAACGCCCTGATCAACAGCTACAAGGAAGGCACCGACCAGAAGTACAACCAGGTGCTCGCGACCTTCAAGCGGACGCTCACGCACCCGGCGCGCAACCGGGAGACCGAGCTCGGCAACCTGTTCGCGGACTTCATGCAGGAAGATTCTTCGTTCGACCTGATGATCCTGGGTTCAGGATCCTTACGGCTCCCGGAACTCGGCCCGGTGCTGACGCTGCAGGACCTCAAAGTCTTCTTCCCCTATGACGATTCGCTGCATCTTCTGACGGTCACGGGCGCCCAGCTGCGCCGCATGATCGCGTACGTCATGCGCGAGGAAGCGTTCTCCGGCCATACGGAATTCTATCAGTATTCCAAGCAGCTGCACTTCGTCTGGTCGCGCGGACAGCAGAAGTTTTTGAAGTTCGAGTTCAACGGCAAGGAAGTCACGGACGACCAGCGCATCAAGATCGCGCTCCAGGATTACCATTTCCAGAACTTCACCGATTTCTTCGGCGTTCCGTTCGAAGAAGTCGCGAAGAACCACCGGAGCCGCGTCATCGCGACGTCCTGCCAGGGCATCTACGAAGAGATGTTCACGAACCGCAGGAACATCGACGCGAAGGTCGAAGGCCGCATCACGGTCGTTGACTGAGACAGCGCTCCCTTCTCCTTCGGCAAAGCCGCAAAAGAAATGCCCCGCCTGAAAAAGGCGGGGCTTTTGACGGCTCTTCGGGTCCCGGCGGCCGGTTCCTCCGGCGCGCCTTCAGCAGCCGTTACTGCTCGGACACGAGGACCGCATGGACGACGAACCGCCGTTCGTCCGCTTCGTTCGTGCAGGTCGACATCGTGATGATGCGCTGCGCGCCGTCCGGGCGGACGCCCATGTCGCGGATCGATTCTTCGATCGCGTAATCCAGATACTTCTGGAAGCTTTCGTCGTTCGCGAAATTGTATTTGTAGGTGTACGTGTTCGTCATGTAATAGCCGGAGAAGACGCGGTAGATGAGCACGTCGCCGTTCGGCCGGTAGATCTTCACGTACGGATGCGTTTTGTAGAAATCGGCCTGCTCGTACAGGATCAGGTCGTGGAACATCTGGCTGTTCCGCTGGTTGTGGCCGTGCATGATCGTGTTGCGGTCTTCGAAAGGCTCTTTGATCCGGTAGTCCACGAAGATGCTGCCCGCGTTGTTCGGTTCTCCCGTCACGGCGGCGCGCAGGTACTTTTCATTGTCGTCTCCCTGCACGAGCGGATAGTCGATGTGCGTGCCTTCGATCTGGATCCAGCCGCAGACGTCCGGGTTGATCGCGATCAGCGAAGCCATGTCGAACGCGTACTTCGGCACGAGGATGTAGTCGAAGGTCATGTGTAGGAAGCCCAGCTTCGACTCGTGCGCGTGCGCCTCAAGGTCCTGCCAGATAGGATGCACGATGTCTTCGGTCGGCTGGACGGGCTCCGGCGGGTCCGTCGGGAGCACTTCCTGCGAAGGCGTTTCTTCATTGCCCGATGCGGACGGGATTTCCGTTTCAGCGGGTTCGGAGGACGGTTCCGGCTCTTCCTTCTTCGTCCGTTCGATCGTATTGCCGGGCGCCGTGAAGGACTCGCGGATGGAGGCATAGATGTCCTGCCCCTGCTTATAATCGGCCAGGATCATGATCAGCTTCACGGCCGCGAAGATGAAGATCGCGCCGAAGACGAGGAGCAGGCCGTTCCGCTTCAGGAAATACAGGAAGGGATTTCTCTTTTTTCTGCCGGTGGGCCGGTTACTCATCACTGCCCTCCTTTCCCGTAGCGGATCAGATAGGACTCGACGTCCTGTCGCGAGATCTTGATGCCCGTCGCGTCCGTGATCGGAAGCGGCACGAAGCCCGCCGGGATCTCTCCCGCCCCCTTCGGCAGCTTCTTCAGCACGTGCGGCGAATACCGGTAGGTGGCATTTCCGTTCGCCGTGCAGATCGCGCCCTGTTCGGGATCGATGTAGATCCGGTCGTTGAACACCTTCAGCAG
>JAGDBR010000371.1 GCA_017958935.1 Lachnospiraceae bacterium
CAAATGGCTGCTGCTGACCGTCGTGACGCTCGGCATCTACGGCTTCTGGGTCAGCATCAAGCTGAAAAAGTGGAAGACGATGCACACGCACCGGGAAGGCACGCCTGAGATGCGGTCCGGCTTCGACGGCGGGCTGCTGCAGCTGATCGGTTACCGGATCCTGGGCTTCCTGGTCACGGCATTGACCCTCGGCATCTGCCTGCCGTGGTCTTATACGATGATCTACAACTGGGAGGTCAAGCACACCGTGATCGACGGACGCCGCCTTGCGTTCGACGGAACGGCGCCACGGCTGTTCGGCATGTGGATCAAATGGCTGCTGCTGACGGTCGTGACACTCGGCATCTACGGCTTCTGGGTCGGCATCAAGCTGAAGAAGTGGAAGACGATGCACACGCACATCCTCTGAGCACCTTAAGACTTCGCCGGGAGAACGGCGAAACGGCGGCCGGCGGGCCGCAGACAGGAAAAACGATGGAAATACTGAAACTGACGCTCGGCGCATGCCGGACAAACGTCTATATCGTCGCTACAACGCGTAAAAATGCCGTTTTGATCGATCCGGCGGACGAAGCCGATAAAATAGCCGACGCGATCGAAAAGGCCGGCCTGAGGCTGAAATACGTGTTCCTGACGCACGGGCACACGGACCATGTACTGGCGCTGCAGGCGGTCAAGGAACGGTTCGGCGTGCCGGTCGTCATCTCAAAGGACGACGCGTACCGGCTCGAAGACGAAGAGCTGATCAACAGCCGCCCCTACGTGACCGTTCCCTACAAGGCGGTCGCGCCGGACATCCTGATCACGGAAGAGACCGTGTTCCGCCTGGACGAGCTGACGTTCCGGTTCTTTGCGATGCCGGGACATACGGAAGGATCTCTGTGCGTCGTGACCGGCGGCGTGATTTTCTCGGGCGACACGCTGATGTTCGAAGGCCACGGGCGGACGGATCTGCCGGGCGGGAACGAAGAAGAACTCGTCCGGTCTATGAAGCGGCTCGTCGATTCGTTCCCGGATGATTACAAGGTGCTTCCGGGACACCGGGAGGAGACGACGGTCGGGCACGAAAAGGCGCACAACCCGTATCTGAAGAAGGAACCGGACGCAAAGCCTGTCCGGAACGTCGTTTTCGACCTCGGGAAGGTCCTGGTCGATTTCGAGCCCGAACGCTGCATGGAGACGCTGGGCTTTTCGGAGGACGCGAAGAACGCGTTCCGTGAGAAGATCTTTCCGGCCGTCTGGGAGGAATGCGACCTGATCCCGTACGGGGATACGGAAGTCCGGGAGCGGTTCAAGTCCTGCCTGCCCGGGTTTGAAGCCGAGGTCGACCGCCTGTGGGACGATCCGACATCGATCACGCGGGAGTACGCTTACGCGGCGGACTGGATCAGGGACCTGAAGGCAAAAGGCCTGAACGTTTACATCCTGTCCAATTACGGCAGGCGGGCGTTCGAGATCAATTCCGTGCGCTACGGCTTCCTGCCGCTGACGGATGGGCAGGTCATTTCGTACGACGTGCAGTGCGTCAAGCCTGCGCCTGAGATCTTCCGGATCCTCTGCGAACGCTTCGGCGTGATCCCGGAGGAGTCGGTCTTCATCGACGACCGGGAAGAGAACGTCGCCGCCGCGGAAGCGATGGGGTTTCAGGGGATCGTTTTCAAGGATTTCGAAGCCGCGAAAGAACGGCTTGAAAGGATGTTGGCATAAGCGATACCAACACGGCATACATCAACATCAAACAGCAGGAGGAGTATTGCGTATGATCTCAAGAGCAGTGTGCGAAAGAGTCCTCGCGGCGGCCGCCTCGACAGGCGCCGACTATGCGGAGCTCTTCGCAGAGAAAACATTCAACCGGTCCGTCAACATGCTGGACAGCCGCGTCCAGTCCGTGTCGGACAACGTCGTGGCCGGCGTGGGCATCCGCGTCTTTAAGGGCCTGCGCAGCGTCGCGGCTTCCACGGTGGACACGTCCGAAGCCGGATTGATCCGCTGCGCGAAACAGGCGGCGGAAGCGCTCGGCGAAGGAACGGCCCAGATCTCCATCGTCCTGAAGGAGCGTCTGTACGGCGACGCCCACCCGGTCCGCATCGTGCCCGGCAGCGTGGAGACGGCCAGGAAAGCCGACATCCTGAAGACGGCGTATTTCGCGGCGAAGGATCTGGATCCTGCGATCGTGCAGGTGACCGGCGGTCTATTGGACGTGGACCACAATATTCTGGTCGCGAACTCCGAAGGCATCTACGCACAGGACCGTCAGATCCGGACGCGTCTTTCCCTGACCGCCGTCGCGGACAAGGGACAGGGGACCCAGACCGGATACGCGGGACCCGGCGCGCGGAAAGGCATGGAGTTCTACGAGAACGACATCGATCCTGCCGAAGTCGGCAGGGGAGCGGCGAAACAGGCGCTCGTCATGGCAGGAGCCGGTTACTGTCCCGCAGGGACGATGCCGGTCGTCATCGACAACGGGTTCGGCGGCGTGATCTTCCATGAAGCCTGCGGCCATTCGCTGGAAGCGACCTCGGTCGCTTACGGCACCAGCCAGTTCGCCGGCAAGCTCGGGCAGCAGATCGCGAACGAGAAAGTGACGGCCGTCGACGACGGCACGATCCCGAACGCCTGGGGCTCGATCAATTTCGACGACGAAGGAACGCCGTCCAGGCGCAACGTCCTGATCGAGAACGGCATCCTGAAGAGCTATATGATCGACAAATTCGGCGGACGCCGCATGGGCATGGCGCCCACCGGCAATGCCCGCCGTCAGAGCTATGCCTACGTGACGACGTCCCGCATGACCAACACGTTCATCATGAGCGGCGAAGACAGCAACGAGGACATCATCGCGTCGGTGGACTACGGTCTGTATGCGAAGAACATGGGCGGCGGATCCGTCAATCCGGCGACAGGCAGCTTCAACTTCGCGGTCCGTGAAGGATATCTGATCCGGAACGGCAAGATCGCGGAGCCCGTCCGCGGCGCGTCGCTCGTCGGCACGGGATCCGAGATCATCATGAAGATCGACATGGTCGGCAAGGATCTGGCGCGTGCACAGGGCATGTGCGGTTCGAGCTCGGGTTCGATCCCGACCGACGTCGGACAGCCGATGATCCGCGTTTCATCCATCACGGTCGGCGGAAGATAAGGAGGCAGCGATGAAATACGAAGAATTCAAGAAACGGGTGATCGAGGCCGCCGAAGCGGAAGGGCTGAAAGATTACGAACTGTACTACAGGTCTTCGGAAGACATGACCGTCGGGACGTTCAGGCATGAAGTCAACAATTTCTCGTCTTCAACGGAAGGCGGCGTCTGCTTCCGTACGCTGACGGGCGGCCAGATGGGCTATGCCTCCACGGAGGATCTGTCCGAATCGGAGGCCGTGGAGATCGTCAGGCGCGCCAAGGCGAACGCGGCCGTGCTGGAGTCCGCGGAAGAGCAGTTCCTGGGAGAAGCCGGCGGCGTCTACGAGCAGCCCGAACGGAAAGCGATGGAGCTGCCCACGACGGAAGAAATGGTCAGGACAGCGCTCCTCGGCCAGGACGCGGCGTATGCGGCGGATCAGCGGGTCATTGACGGGACGTCCTCGGAAGTGATCCGCAGCACGCAGCGGATCGCGATCTACAATTCGCGCGGTCTGGACCTTCAGCAGGAAAACAGCGCTGTGGTGTTCTTAAGCGCCCCCGTCGTTTCCGACGGCAAAGAAATGAACAACATGTACGAGATCCATCCGGGCGCGCTGAGCGAACTGGATCTTCAGGAAGTGGTCGGAAAAGCGGTGGAGTCCGCCGTCAGGAAGCTGGGTGCGGACGTCGCGCCGACCGGTGCCTATCCGGTGATCTTTGCACCGAAAGCCATGGCCGGACTGCTGGCGACCTTCTCGTCCGCGTTCTCGGCGGAAGCGGCACAGAAGGGACTGTCGCTGCTGGGCGGCAAGGAAGGACAGGCCATCGCATCGGAGAAGGTCACGCTGACGGACGACCCGTTCTATGCGGAGTCGCTGATGCCGATGCCGTTCGACGCGGAAGGAATGCCGACGCGAAAGAAGAACGTGATCGAAAAAGGCGTGTTCACGACGCTGCTGCACAACCTGAAAACGGCGGCCGTGGCCGGCGTCAGGACGACCGGAAACGCCTCCAAGAGCGGCTATGCCGGCACGGTCGGCGTCAGCCCGTTCACGCTGCTGCTGGTCCCGGGCGACCTGACGGAAGAAGAACTGCTGGCCAAGGCCGGAAACGGCGTCTGGATCGATTCCCTGCAGGGCATGCATGCCGGAGCGAATCCGATCTCGGGCGATTTCTCGCTCCAGAGCGGCGGCTTCATGATCGAGAACGGTCAGAAAACGAAGCCTGTCAAGGCCTTCACGGTCGCCGGGAACTTCTATGAGCTTCTGAAGAATGTGGAAGCGCTCAGCGACAAGGCGGAAACGGGCGGTTTCGGCGCCGGCATCACCTCGTTCGCGGCGCCTGCCGTCCTGGTCGGCGGCCTGAGTGTAGCCGGAAAATAAAAAAGCCTGTACGGTCAGCAGGAAAACTGCCGGACCGCAAAGGCAAAGAGAGGCTGCCGCAGCGAAAACTGCGGCAGCCTTTTTCCGTGTTTTATTCTGTTTCGGAGGGTTTCAGCCCCGCCGTAAGTGCACCTTGTTCCGTGCTTTCCGGCGCTGTTCGTCCTCAAGCGCCGCGTAGTGCTTCCGCGTCGTGTTGACGTCGGAGTGGCCGAGGACGTCCGCGACCAGATAGATGTCGCCGGTCTCGCGGTAGAGAGCGGTGCCGTAGGTCGAACGCAGTTTGTGCGGCGTGATGTTCTTCGTCGTCGTCACGGTCTGTGTGTACTTTTTTACCATGTTTTCCACAGTGCGGACGGTCATGCGTTTTTTCTGCGACGACAGGAAGAGCGCGTCCTCATGGCCCGGCGCCGCATCCATGTGCTTTCGCTGCTCGACGTATTCCGCGAGCACCTCCTCGACTTCCTCGCCGAAATATACGGTCACCTCATTGCCGCCTTTCCGGTGGATCGCGATGCCGGAATTCTTGAAATCCACGTCCTGAAGATTCAGCCCGACACACTCCGAGACACGGATGCCCGTGCCGAGGAAGAGCGTCATCATCGCCAGGTCGCGGACCTTCGTCTTTTCATGATGCAGATACTGCGACCGCGTCAGCTGATTGCCGGTCTCGACGTTGTCCAGCAGCTCGGCGACCTCGTCGGCGTCCATCCGGATGATGTTCTTTTCGTGCAGCTTCGGCATCGGGACGAGGGCGACCGGATTGTAGCGGATCTGCTCCTTCATGTAGTAGTACTTGTAGAAGGTGCGGAGCGAAGAGAGCTTGCGCTTGATCGCGGACAGGTCGTTCGAATGGATCTTGTCCGAGCCCTCGTTCCGGTAGATCTTCACGTAATCCAGGTATTCCTCGATGTCGGTCGGCGTCAGGGATTCCAGGTCTTTCAGACTGATCTCGGCAATGGACTTCCGCGCCAGCGCGGGGTTGTTCTCATGCATGAAGCGGTAGAAGACGAGCAGGTCGTAGGCGTAGGCGATGCGCGTGCGGGAGCTCGTCAGCGGCTCGATGCCGCGGAAGAATTCCTTCGTGTAGGGCGGAAGCGCGGAGATCAGTTCGCGCAGCTTCAGCGTATTCTTCATGTCCTGCTGAATATGATAACTCGGAGCCATCTTTTACCTCCCGTGAAGTTGAGATGTGGAGAATATGTATTCGTGTTAAATATATTTAACGAACATCATTATAGCACGAAAAAGTCGCGTTGTCACGCGTTTTTTGAAAGAAAAAGCAGAAAAAGCGGAAGCAGCAGTGCTTCCGCTTTCAATCATTCTTTAGCTGACGGCAGATGGATTCAAGACGGCCGTGCGAGGCGGGATCCGGTCTGTTTCCGCGTTATTCCGAAGGTGCGTCAAGGCCCAGGAGGGTCTGCGAGTTTCTGCCGAAGATCATTGCTTTTTCGCAGTCTGTCAGTCCCGTCGCGTTCAGCCGGTCCACATACGCTTTCTGGCCG
>JAGDBR010000372.1 GCA_017958935.1 Lachnospiraceae bacterium
AGAGCTTCAAGAAGATCGTCGACATGGAAGGCATGCTGAAGCGCGCCCCCGGCGGCATCGACACGCTGACCGCGGCCAAGATCATGGGCTTCTCCGACGAATACATTGCCAAGCTGTGGAACTGCGACGAACTGCAGATCTTCAATACGCGCAAGGAAGAGGGCCTCACCCCGGTCTTCCGCATGGTCGACACGCTGCACACGGGCAAATATATCGCCTACCTGTACTCGTCCTACACCGGCGAGAACCAGTCTCTGCTGACCGACAAGAAGAAGATCGTCGTGCTCGGCGCAGGACCCATCCGCATCGGCCAGGGCGTGGAATTCGACTATTCCACGGTGCACGCGGTGCAGACCATCAAGCGCGCGGGCTACGAAGCCATCATCATCAACAACAATCCGGAGACCGTCTCCACCGACTATACGACGGCCGACAAGCTGTACTTCGAGCCGCTGACCCCCGAAGACGTCATGGCCATCATCGATTTCGAGCAGCCCGAAGGGGTCATCGCATCGCTGGGCGGCCAGACCGCCATCAACCTGGCGCAGCCGCTCATGGACAGAGGTGTCAAGATCATCGGCACCGACTGCGCCGCCATCGACCTCGCGGAGAACCGCGACAGCTTCGAAAAACTGCTGCTCGAACTGAACATCCCGCAGCCCAAGGGCCGTGCCGTGACTGACATCGAAGAAGGCGTCGCGGCAGCCGAGGAGATCGGCTATCCCGTGCTCGTGCGCCCGAGTTTCGTGCTCGGCGGCCGCGCCATGGAGATCGTACTGAGCGAAGAACAGCTGCGCCACTACCTGAAGAACGCCGTGGAGATCGACGCGGACAAGCCTGTCCTGGTCGACAAGTACATCCAGGGCAAGGAAGTCGAGATCGACGCGATCTGCGACGGACGCGACGTGTTCGTGCCCGGCATCATGGAGCTGGTCGAACGCACCGGCATCCACTCCGGCGACTCCATCTCGGTCTACCCCTCCTTCTCCATCTCGGACAAGGTCAAGGGCGTCATCCTGCAGTACGCGAAAAAGCTCGGCCCGGCCATCGGCATCGTGGGCCTTTACAATATCCAGTTCATCGTGGACGAAAAAGAAGACGTCTACATCATCGAGGTCAACCCGCGCTCGAGCCGCACGGTGCCCTTCCTGTCGAAGGCCACGGGTTATTCGCTCGCGGACATCGCCACGGAAGTGATCCTGGGCAAGAGCCTCAAGGAACAGGGCCTCTTCGATCTGTATCCGCCCGAGAAGAAACGTCACTACGTCAAGGTGCCCGTCTTCTCGTTCAACAAGATCCGCGGGCTGGACGCCTACCTCTCCCCGGAGATGAAATCCACCGGCGAAGCGATCGGCTACGACGACCGCCTCAACCGCGCTCTGTACAAGGCGCTGCAGGCTGCCGGACTGCACCTGCAGAACTACGGCACGGTGTTCGCCACGATCGCCAGCAAGGACAAGGAAGAAGCGCTGCCTCTGATTCGCCGCTTCTACAACCTTGGTTTCAACATCGAGGCGACCGAGGGTACGGCCAGGTTCCTGAAGGAGCACGGCATCCGCACGCGCGTGCTCAAGAAGATCTCCGAAGGATCCGACGCGATCCCCGAGAGCATCCGGCAGGGTCACATCGCGTACATCATCAACACGTCGGCGCTGGATACGGGCGCGAACACGGACGGCGTCAAGATCCGTCAGGCTGCGACCGAGAACAACGCGACGATCTTCACGTCGCTGGACACGGTGAGGGTGCTGCTGGACGTACTGGAGGAGACGACGCTGACGATCTCCACGATCGACGCTTGATATGAAACAGGAAATCTACACGATAAAAGAGAATAAACAGATCGCGGACGGCATCTGGAAGATGGTGCTGGCGGGCGACGGCACGGCCGTGACGGCGCCGGGACAGTTCATCAACATCAAACTGGACGGACGCTTCCTGAGACGGCCGATCTCCGTGCACGACGCGGACGACACTTCCGTTACGATCATCTACAAGGTGCTCGGCCACGGAACGGAAGACATGACCCGCTACGAACCGGGCAGAAAACTGGACGTGCTGGCAGGCCTCGGCAACGGCTTCACGACACACGGGGACAGGTACGCTGTGACATCCGAAAGACCTCTGCTGATCGGCGGAGGCGTCGGCATCCCGCCGCTTTATCTGCTCGCGAAGAAGCTGATCGCGGCAGGCAGGCCGGTGCAGGTCGTTCTGGGCTTCAATACCGAAGCGGACGCGTTCTGCATCGGCGAATTCGAGGCGCTCGGCTGCAAGGTGAGCGTCGCGAGCCTCGACGGTTCGCTGGGGATCAAAGGCTTCGTGACCGACGCCCTGCCCTCGCCGGACACCTACGACAGTTTTTATACCTGCGGCCCCCTGCCCATGCTGCGCGCGCTGGATAAGACCATCCCGGCGGGCATCCCCGGGCAGCTTTCCTTCGAGGAACGCATGGGCTGCGGCTTCGGCGCCTGCATGGGCTGCACGGTGCCGGTCAAAGGCGGCTACAAGCGCATCTGCAAGGACGGGCCGGTGCTCGCCAGAGAGGAGATCGTATGGGAGAAGTAACGAACAGGCTGGCGGTCACCCTCTGCGGCATCGAACTCGACAATCCGGTCATCCCCGCTTCCGGGACGTTCGGCTACGGCCGGGAGTTCGCGGAAGTTTACGATATCAACATCCTCGGCACGTTCTCCTTCAAGGGCACGACGAAGGAACCGCGCCTCGGCAACCCCACCC
>JAGDBR010000373.1 GCA_017958935.1 Lachnospiraceae bacterium
GGCCGCGTCTATAACTGCAGGATCGCGGCTTTCCGGGACGGCGCCATGCAGCTGCACATCCTGTCGGAAGAAGCGGTCGGGACCGAGTTGAAGGCCGAGATCTGGCTTTTCCAGGGCCTTCCGAAAGGAGACAAGTTCGAAACGGTCCTGCAGAAAGCCGTGGAGCTCGGCGCGCATGCCGTCGTCCCGGTGCTCATGAAGCGCTGCGTCGCGAAGCCCGATCCGAAAAAGGAGGAAGCGCGTCTGAAGCGGTATGCGGCGATCGCCGAAGCAGCCGCGAAGCAGTCGAAACGGAGTTTCATTCCGCAGGCGGGCCCGTACATGACGATGCGGGAGGCCGTGGAATTCTGCCGGGATTTCGACCGCGTCTTCATCCCTTATGAGAACGCTGACAACATGGCAGAGACGAAAAAACGGCTGCAGGAGGTCCGGGAAGGCGAGCGCATCGCCGTGTTCATCGGGCCGGAAGGCGGCTTTGAGGAAGAAGAGGTGCATGCCGTCGAGGCGATTGGCGGCCACGCCATCACCCTGGGCAGGAGAATACTGCGGACCGAGACAGCCGGCATGACCGTGCTGTCGGTCCTGATGTTCAATCTGGAAGCATGAGAGAGATCTATCTGGACAATTCAGCCACGACGAAGGTGCGCGACGAGGTCATCGACCTCATGGTGCGGATCATGCGCGAGGATTACGGGAACGCGGCGTCCCTGCACCTGAAGGGTGTAGAGGCGGAGCGGTACGTGAAGCGCGCGAAGGAGCAGCTGGCGGCCGTCCTGAAGGTGGACCCGAAGACCGTGTACTTTACGTCCGGCGGCACCGAGTCGAACAACTGGGCGCTGCGCGGGGCGGCTTACGCGAACCGCCGGCGCGGCATGCACATCGTGACGACGTCGGTCGAGCATACGAGCGTGAAGAACGTGCTGGAAGACCTGAAGGCGGAGGGCTTCGAGATCACCTACCTTCCGGTCGACGAAAACGGCCTCGTGCGGCTTTCGGATCTGGAGGAGGCCGTCCGTCCCGACACGATCCTGGTCTCGGTCATGTTCGTGAACAATGAGATCGGCGCGCTGGAGCCGATCGGGGAGATCGGCGCTTATCTGCACGCGCATCATCCGGACGTGCTGTTCCATACCGACGCGATCCAGGCGTTCGGGAAGCTCAGGATCCAGCCGAAGAAGCTGTATGTGGACCTGCTGTCCTGTTCCGGGCACAAACTCCACGGGCCGAAGGGCGTCGGCTTCCTCTATGTGAGCGAGCGGACGAAGATCCGCCCGATCCTGTTCGGCGGCGGCCAGCAGAAGGGCCTGCGGTCCGGCACGGAGAATGTGCCCGGGGAAGCGGGGCTCGGCCTCGCGGCGGAGCTTGCCTACCGGGATCTGGACGAAAAACTGGACAGGCTGTACGCGGTCAAAGCACGCCTCGTCGAAGGCCTTCAGGCCCTGGAAGGCGCCCACATCAACGGAAAGACCGGACGCGAGAGCGCGCCGCAGATCGTTTCCTGCACGTTTTCGGGCGTGCGTTCCGAGGTGCTGCTGCACAGCTTGGAGGAGCGGGGCATCTACGTGTCCTCGGGTTCGGCCTGCTCGTCCTCCCATCCGTCGCTCATCAACACGCTCGCCGGCATCGGCCTGAGCGCGAAGGAGCAGGAGGGGACGATCCGGTTTTCACTGAATGAAGAAACGTCCGAAGAGGACATCGGCGAGACGCTGCAGGCGCTGCGCGAACTGCTGCCGGTCTTAAGGAGATTCGTGAGAAGATGAACATTACTTCTTTTTTGATCAAATACGGGGAGATCGGCGTCAAGGGCAGCAACCGGTATCTCTTCGAGGACGCGCTGGTGCGGCAGGTCAAATACGCGCTGGAAAGCGTGGAGGGGACCTTCAAGGTCTCGAAGACGAACGGGCGCGTCTATGTGGAGGCGGAGAGCGCGTTCGATCCGGACGAAGTGACCGAAGCCCTGAAGCGGGTCTTCGGCATCCTCTGGATCTGCCCGGTCTACCGCGTGCCGGACGAGGGGTTCGAACGCCTGCAGGAAGAAGTCAACCGTTTCATCGACGGGACGTATCCGGAGAAGGACTTCACGTTCAAGGTGGAGTCGCGGCGCACGCGGAAGAATTATCCGCTGGACTCCCAGGAAATGAACCGGGAGCTCGGCGCTTCGATCCTCGATTCCTTCCCGACGCTGCGCGTCGACGTGCACAGGCCGGACGTTTTGCTGCGCGTCGAAGTGCGGGAGCATTACGTGAACATTTACGCGAAGGAGATCCCCGGCCCGGGCGGCATGCCGCTGGGAACGGCCGGGAAGGCCATGCTCCTGTTATCGGGCGGCATCGATTCGCCGGTCGCGGGCTGGATGATGGCGAAGCGCGGCGTGATGCTCGACGCGACGTATTTCCACGCGCCGCCGTACACGTCGGAGCGCGCAAAGCAGAAGGTCGTGGACCTTGCGAAGCTGATGTCGCGCTACACCGGGCCGATCCGCCTGCACGTGATCAATTTCACCGACATCCAGATGGCGATCTATGACAAATGCCCGCACGACGAGCTTACGATCATCATGCGCCGCTATATGATGAAGATCGCCGAAACGATCGGCCGGAAGAACGGGGCGATGGGCCTGGTCACCGGCGAGTCGGTCGGACAGGTCGCTTCCCAGACCATGCAGTCGCTGAACTGCACGAACGAAGTCTGCACGCTGCCGGTCTACCGGCCGCTCGTCGCCTTCGACAAGCAGGACATCGTGGATCTCTCGCAGAAGATCGGGACCTATGAGACCTCGATCGAACCGTATGAGGACTGCTGCACGATCTTCGTCGCGAAGCACCCGGTCACGAAGCCGGACCTCGACAGGATCAAGCGGTCCGAACGCGCGCTGGACGGCGTGATCGAAGGCCTGCTGGAAGAAGCGCTGGCTTCCGACGAAGTGATCACGTGCGCGCCGTGACGGCTCGAAGGAAAGAAGGCTTTTCATAAAGATGCGCAGGCTTCCGCGATCTGACGGAGATGACTGCAAAGAATAGGGGGATGCTTTACGGCGTCCCCTTTTTGACGTTCTGCGGCGTTTTTGCGGCGCGATCAGAGGCTTGTGACACGAAATCCGGGCGCAGCGGGTGTCTTGGCGCAAAAGATTATTTAAAAACTTTAATTATCTTCTTGATTTGTACGATAATATCCTATAATATTAGGAGTGTGATTTTTGATTAGGCTGGGCCTGATTGGAAATACCGTTCCTGATGTCCGCCGGAAATCCGGGGACAGTCATCCCGTTTCACCCCTTACTTTTCATATTCTTTTCACACAACGTGAGTGGTTTATGACAATCTGCTGTACGAAAGGAGCATAAACAAGTGGCTAATCGCAGAATGAAAAAGTGGGTCTCTTTGGCGCTCAGTATTCTCATCGTGCTGACCTCTGTTCCCGTGAACAGAGTCCATGCGGACGGAGTGCCCAAAGCCGAAAGCGATACTTCGATCACTGTCGGGACAAACGCAGATGATCAAAGTGCCGGTTTCGAACAGACCTCCGAGGACGAAATTCCGGACGCCTCGGAGACCCCCGCC
>JAGDBR010000374.1 GCA_017958935.1 Lachnospiraceae bacterium
AGCAGGCCCTGGCCGAGCTGCGTCATGAAAGGATAGGTAAATGCCGCAATAAGGATCGTCGTGACCGCACCGCGGATCCAGGCACTCTTCGTCTTGGGCTTTGCCGCAGGCAGCGCGCCCCGGACATTCCCGAAGAACTTCATGTGCAGCAGGATCTCCGAAAACGGCAGCATGGAGCCGATCGCAAGGAGCGTTGCCGCAAGCACCAGCCACTCCTTGGCCATGGCGGTCTGATCCGTCGGGGCCAGCGAGGTCGGAAGGTCGAGGGCTTTGTCGAACCAGTCGAGCGCAGTGGCAAGGCCTCCCTTGTGGTGGGTCGTCAGGCGGTGGTTCGTGTAGAGCAGTTCGATCCGCCGGGCCGTGCCCTTTTCAAAGCTGTCGTACGTCGTATTCCACGCCGCGTTTGTCGAAGAGGTATCCAGGAATTCCAGGCGAAGCACCGTCCTCAGAAGGTCGTCGCTCACCGTCTTTTCATAATCCCGGAAGTAGCTGAATTCGTCCCACTTTGCCTGAAGCAGGAGGACGTTATTGAAGTGGATGCTCTTCGTGTCATAGACGCTGTCCCGGAAGAGTTCGCCGCATTGCAGGACGGTCGCCTTCGGCTCGATCTCCGTGCCGGAATAGGCCGCCGCAACGGACCAGCTGGACCAGGTGCCCATCGAGTGACCGGACAGGCCGAGCTTCGTGTCGTCGACGCAGGGCAGGCTCGCTAAATACGCATAGGCCGCAATGCCGCCGCAGGAGCTGTCCAAGATCGCATTGCCGTCCTCGTCCTTTGAGTAGTAATCATTGAAGAAACTCAGGTTCGAGAAGTTCATCATGATCTTATAGCGCGTCGGGCCGCTGACCTTGACGTAGGTCTTGTTCGCTTCACTGTCTTCGCCGAAATTCACCTTGACGCCATGGTTCACGTAGCCGCGCGAAAGAAGTCCCGGCTCCGAAGCGCCATGGCCGTATTCGTCGATGGCTAACACAACGACGCCGCGGCGCGCAAGCTCGATCGCATAGGCTGCACAGGTCTCATGGTCGTTTTGATACCCGTGCAGCAGAAGGACGCCCGGAGCGTTCGTTACGCCCGCCGGCGTATACTGTTTGTAAGCCAGGTTTCCGGCATCCGTCTCAATGACGCCTTCCGTGATCTCGATCTTGCCCCAGTCGCGCTGGATCCCGTCGGCAATGCCGAGCGAAACGAAGGTGACCGCAACGAGGATCGCGAGCAGGATCGCCGCTTTCTTCGGGTTTGCTTTCATGATCTTCCTCCCTTGAAAATCTTAGCTGAGGTACGGGTCCGTCCAAAGGTTCAGGGACTGTCCGAGCCCCATTTTCAGTGCGTTCTGATAGATTTCATACGACCAGCCGAGGTCCCAGATCACCATGCCGCCGGCAATGAACAGGATCCGCTCGTCGTCATTGACGCGCCCTTCGCGCGCGCCAAGGATCACGTCGCCGAGGCCGGGCTGTTTTAACAGGGCCGGAAGTTTTCCTTCGTAGACCATCCGGTAGATCTGGACGCCGATGCCGTTGATGAAGCGCTGATCCTCGGGGAGCAGCAAGTGCTCGTCGTAGTAAACGTCGTGCATCTTCGGATTGTCCCAGATGATCTTCGCGGAAGAATAATAGTCTTCATCGACGTTGCAGCGCCCGGTCATGATGACGAGCGAGCCCTTCTTCAGCCACTCGTTCTTTAAGTTCACCGGCTTCACCGACGACGCAGCCACGCTGACGATGTCCGCAGGACGGATCGCTTCTTCGAGCGTATCGGCCGCATACGCCTTCAGACCGTATTTCTCCGTGACGGAGTCCGCAAAAGCCTGCGCTTTTTCTTTAATGATATCGAAAATCAGGACTTCCTTCAGATCCTTCGCTTCGATCCGGATCGCGTCGAAGCAGGCCTTGCTGACCGGGCCGGCACCGACACAGGCACAGACTTCGGCGCCTTTTCGCGCGAGATGGCGAACGCCGACGCCCGGTACGCAGCCGGTACGGACGGAGCTCACCAGGTTGGCGCTCATGAGCGCTACCGGCTCGCCGGTCTCGACGTTATTCAGCATGACCATCAGCACCGAACGCGGCAGCCCCTGCTGGGGATTCGTGATATTGGAGCCGTACCATTTCATGCCGGCAATGTGGAAGCGCCCGCCGAGGTAGCCGGGCATGGCTAAGAAGCGGCGGTCCGGAGCGTCGATCGGCATTCCCGGGATGTCGCTTTCCTTCGGGAACGAGACCGCGATGCCGTGGGAATTGTACTTCGCGCCGCCCATCCGGTAGTCGTCACGGCTGAGCAACCCGAAGATCTCCTCTTCGACGTCAATGCACTTCGCATAATCGAGCACGCCGGCCTTGATCATGTCTTCTTCGTTCAGATACAGAAAATCTGTCCTTTTTCCCATTGTTTTGTTCTCCTTTATGTGATGAAATCCGGTCGGATTTCTAAGAATACCATCTTGTCAATTGCCCGAAACTGAAGTAGAATACAGGGAAGATAATCCGCCCCGGCAAAGGAGCACTGCAATGAAGCAATCAACCAAAGGGCTTATCATGGTCCTCATATCCGGTCTCGTGTTCGGCTGCGTGCCGGGCGTGGTTTCTTTTTGTTACAGTCAGGGCGCCCGCCCGGAACTTTTCGTGTTCTCCCGCTATTTCGCGCTTACCTTGGTCCTTTTGCCGTTCATGATCCGGAAAAAGGGGTTGTTCCAACTCTATAAACGGCACTTCTGGCTCTTCCTCGGGCTTTCCGCCCTCAGCATTGCCACGCCGCTTCTGCTCTACATTGTCTATCAGTTCCTCGCGACCAGCATCGCAACGACGATCCACTTCTTATATCCGGCGCTGGTGGCCGTGATCTCCGTCGTCTTTTTGAAAGAAAAACTGTCCAAACTGCGTCTGATCTCCGTGATCCTCTGCGGCGTCGGCATCCTGCTCATCATGGAATTCGGCGGCAAGATCACCCTGCCCGGCATCTTAATGGCGGCGGCCTCGGCCGTCACCTGGGCCTCTTATATCATTCTGCTGTCCCGGCTCAAGGATCCCGAGATCAAGTCCGAGCACGTGCTCTTCTTCCTCGCGATCAACTGCCTCGCAATGATCACGCTGGTCGTGCTCGTCGACGGCGCGCTCGTGGACTGCATCCGGCACATGTCGGGTCTCGGCTGGCTCGCGACCGCGCTCATGGGCCTCGGGACCGCCGTGTTCGGCGTGGGCTTCTTCGCGATCGGCGTCCGGAAGACCGACGCGCAGATCGCCGCGATCGCAAGCACGTTGGAGCCCATCACCTGCATTGCGGTCGGCGTGCTCTTCCTCGGCGAGACCTTTACGGTACGGACGGCCATCGGTTCGGTCCTGATCCTGACCGCGGTGGTGCTCCTCACGCTGCCGGAGAAAAAGACGAAGGAACCGGAAACGCCCGCTGCCGAAGCCGAAACGGACGCCGAAGCGCCTACGTCGTAAGCTTGCTCACGATCTGGCAGAGCACGCTGCCGGAGGACACGGGCCTTCCGGCAATGATATCCTCTTCCCGAATCTTCGAAATCAAGATCTCACGCTCCGCCTCACTCATCCCGCGGAGCGTTTTTTTAGAATAGCCTCTGTCG
>JAGDBR010000375.1 GCA_017958935.1 Lachnospiraceae bacterium
GCCTTCGATTCCGCGACGAACTTCGCGTCCAGTGCTTCGTCGCCGGTCACGAACGGCACGTTCATGATCGAGCGGGAGGCCTTCTCGACGGTGCCCCGGAACAGCTTCGACTGATCGAGGAAGTCATAGAGGATCTGCGCCTTCTCGCGGTTGATCTTCGCCATGGCCTCCAGACCGCCCTGCGCCTTGATCCACTTGAAGACCTTGCCGCAGATGTAGATGCCGTAGCACGGCGGGGTGTTGTACATCGAGCCGTTGTCCGCGTAGGTCTTGTAGGTGCACAGGGTCGGCGTGCCCGGAAGCACGTCCTCGGTGATCATGTCCTCGCGGATGATGCCGATCACGACGCCGGCCGGGCCGACGTTCTTCTGCACGCCGCCGTAGACATAGGCGTATTTCGTCACGTCCATCGGCTCCGACAGGAAGCAGGAGGACACGTCGGCGATCAGGTTCTTGCCTTTCGTGTCCGGCAGCTGCCAATACTTCGTGCCGTAGATCGTATTGTTCTCACAGATATAGACGTAGTCCGCGTCTTCGGAGACCGGCAGGTCGGAGCAGTCCGGGATGTAGGAGAACGTTCTGTCCGCGGAGGACGCGATCGCGTTCGCCTTGCCGAACTTCTGCGCTTCCTGATACGCTTTCTTCGCCCACTGGCCGGTAATGATGTAATCCGCGACCCGGTTCTTCATGAAGTTCATCGGGACCATCGCGAACTGCAGCGAGGCGCCGCCCTGCATGAAGAGCACCTTGTAGTTGTCCGGGATGCCCAGAAGATCGCGGATGTCCGCCTCCGCCTCGTCGATGATCTGCTGATACATCTTCGAGCGGTGGCTCATTTCCATGACCGACATGCCGCAGCCTCTGTAGTCGAGCATCTCGGCTGCCGCCTCTTTCAGCACTTCCTCCGGAAGGACCGCGGGACCCGCGGAAAAGTTATACACTCTGCCCATTTCTTGCCTCCGATGATTCGTTTGAAAATCGAATAATTGCAGTCAGTATAGCCCAATTCCGCGCGTCCGTCAATCTCGCGGGGACATTTTCTCTTTTTCGCCCAAACCCTGACGGGCCGCGGGCGGCAGGACTGCAAAAATGACGAAGCAAAACGGCGGAAAAAGGCGTGTGAACGCACGGATGTCTTCCGCTTTTTCAAAGGCTGTGGTATGATGGGGACAGCAAGGCGCAGGACGTGCTGCCTGCAGGGGAAGAAGACTTTTGACGGGAGGATGCCGGCGTTCCCGAAGCGATGCGCCGAAGCTGCAGCCATGATCTTCCGAAGCATGACGAAACAGGATGACGCCGCCCTGGCGGCCATCATCCGGGACAACCTGGAGTCATACGGGCTGGACGTCCCGGGCACGGCTTACTTCGATCCGGACCTGGACCGTTTAAGCGCCTATTACCTGAGCGATCCCGCAGCGCGCTGCTACCTGATCCTCACGGACGACACGGGAACGGTCGCCGGCGGCGTCGGCCTCGCGGCGTTCGCGCCGTTCGAGCACTGCGCCGAGCTCCAGAAGCTGTATCTTGCGGATGCGTTCAAGGGCGCCGGGCTCGGATACGCGCTCATTGAGGCGATCGAAGACAAGGCGCGCTCACTCGGCTACCGGCGGATGTACCTGGAGACCCACGACTGCCTTGCGGCGGCCGTGCATCTGTACGAAAAGTGCGGGTACCGGCGGATCGAAAGACCGGACGGCGTCGTGCATTCTTCGATGAACCGGTTCTATCTCAAGGAACTGTGAATATAGGACCGGGCAGTGATGACCGGATCCGCGGGAGCGCGCCCTCCGGATCAGAAGGAGTGAACATGCAATTCACGACAGGCGCCGGCTGGAAAGCCGGCTATGACGAAGAGAACGGAAGGTATTTCGGCGAGTACGGAGGCATCATGTCCTATCATCTGTATGAGTTGACGGCAGAGCAGTTCGAACAGCTCAGCGAAAGCATGACCGAAGGCGACGCGTCCGGCATCATGTATGAAGGCCGGCACCTGTACATGTCTGTCGACGACCGCTGCGGCCCGCCCTACACCGTCGTCTTCGACGATGATTACAAAACGCTCTGCCCCTGGGCGAAAACGTTCGGGAGCGGAAGGGTCTGGCCGGAAGAGCTGACGGACGCCGCCGTCGAGCTGTTCGAATCGGAGAAGAACAACCGCGAACAGCGGCGGAAAAAGCGCGCGGCGCGCAAAAAGAAAGAACAGTGAACAGAACGGAAAAGGGCGCCGCGGCAGCGGCGCCCTTGCTCTGTCTGAAGGATGATCACAGGAACGGATCTTACCCTTTGGCAAGTTTCATGAAGTCTTCTTCCGAAATGACCGGGACGTTCAGCTCCTTCGCTTTTTTGTTCTTGCCGGAGGAGGAATTCACGTCATTGTTGATCAGGTAATCGGTCTTGGCGGAGACCGCCGAGGCGACCTTGCCGCCGCGCGCTTCGATGTAGTCCTTCAGCGCGTCGCGGTTCGGGAACAGGTGCACGGCGCCGGTCACGACGA
>JAGDBR010000376.1 GCA_017958935.1 Lachnospiraceae bacterium
CGGACGGAATGCTCTCCCTGGATCAGACGTCCTTCACATTCGATGGAGCGGCTCATACGCCGGTCCTGACCGTCAAGGACGGAAGCACCGTGCTCGCAGAGGGAACGGATTATACGGTCGACGCTTCCTCCGTAACAAGCGCGAAGGACAGCGGTTCCTATACGATCTCGGTCACCGGCAAGGGCAATTATTCCGGCAGCGCTTCCATCGGATGGGCGATCGGCAGCAAAGCGATGGCGAACGATATGCTTTCCCTGAACCAGGCGTCCTTCGAATACGACGGGTCGACGCAGACGCCGCTCCTGACTGTCAAAGACGGAAGTACCGTGCTCGCAGAGGGGACGGATTATACGGTCAGCGGTGATACGAGCCAGACGGATGTCGGTTCCTATACGATCTCGGTCACCGGCAAGGGCGATTATACCGGCACCGCTTCGGTTGCCTGGAGCATCGCCGACACGGTGAAGCCGAAGATCACAGGCGTCGAGAACGGAACGGAATACCCGGGCAGCGTCAGCTTCGAAGTCTCGGATCTGCGCCTCGCTTCCGTGACCCTGCAGAAGGATTCGGAAACAGCGCAGGATCTGGCGATCAGCGGCGGCAAGGCCTCCGGCACGGCTGCAGAGGACGGCGCCTATACGCTCACCGCTAAGGACGCCTCCGGCAACGAAACGACGGCGCTCTTCACGATCAACGTGCCCGCGCCTCCGGTCGTGACGCAGGCGGATGCGCCCGTGTTCGACCCGGCAGGCACGACGTTCCGCGGCAGCCTGACGGTCACCATCTCGTGCGCTACGCCCGGCGCGACCATACGCTATACGACGGACGGTTCCGATCCGGGAGCGGCGAACGGCGAGATCTAC
Organism: Lachnospiraceae bacterium; assembly: GCA_017958935.1. Next base: position 864 of record JAGDBR010000376.1, read on the forward strand.
ACCTCCGCAGCCGCCATCACCCTGACCCGCACGACCACGCTGAAAGCTATCGCTATCGCGTCCGGTTACACGGACAGCGAGATCGCGGAAGAGACCTACAGGAGGCGCAGCACGCGCAGAAACGACGAGGAAGAGATCCCCGACGACGGACCGCCCCTCGCAAACCCCTTCCCGTTCGACGACGTGCCGGAAGGCACCTATTTCCGCAAAGCGGTCGAATGGGCATGGGAAAAGGGCGTCACAAGCGGCACTTCCGAGGACACCTTCAGTCCCTATGCATCCGCGACCAGAGCGCAGGCCATCACCGCTCTCTGGGCTGCGGCAGGGTCACCCGAACCCACCGTCCCGGCGAATCCGTTCAAGGATGTCGCCGAAGGCGACTACTTCTATAAAGCCGTCCTGTGGGCATATGAAAATGGTATCACGTCCGGCGTTAGCGAAGACGTGTTCGGCGTAGACCGTAACGTGAGCAGGGCCCAGTTCATCACCTTCCTGTACGGCGCGGCCGGCAGACCTGCCGCAGGCAGCGAGCCCTTTGACGACGTCGAAGATTCGGACTACTTCCGTCCCTCCGTCGCGTGGGCGTACGAAAAGGGCATCACCAGCGGCACCGGCGAGGGACATTTCAGCCCCGGCGCGGACTGCCAGAGATGCCAGCTCATCACGTTCCTGTACCTGACGTACGGCGCGGAATAAATCGGACTGTCTATTGAACAGGGAGTCCGCCATGCGGTATAATTATTCTGTTATGGGTCATATAAAAACCGTTTAGTAAAATCTTTTTACGGAGGTATCAAATGTTTGATAAGCTGATCGCGAAAGTAAAGGAAAATCCCAAGACGATCGTCTTCACCGAGGGCGTGGACGCGCGCATCCAGGAAGCGGCTTCCAAGCTGCTGGCGGAAAAGCTCATGGGCGTCATCCTCGTAGGCGTTGTCGATGAAGTCAAGAAGACCGCTGCCGAGAGAGGTTTCGACATCTCCGGCGCGCAGATCATCGATCCGGCCACTTACGAAGGCATGGACGAAATGGTCGACGCCATGGTCGCGCTGCGCAAGGGCAAGATGAGCCCCGAAGACTGCCACGCCAACCTGCTGAAGGGCAACTATTTCGGCACGATGCTGGTGAAGATGGGCAAGGCCGACTGCCTGCTGGGCGGCGCCACCTATTCCACCGCGGACACCGTCAGACCCGCTCTGCAGCTGGTCAAGACCAAGCCCGGCGCACATCTCGTATCTTCCTGCTTCATTCTGAACAGAGAAGACGGACCCGAAGAACTGAGAACGATCGCGATGGGCGACTGCGCCATCAACATCGATTATCAGGATACCGTCGATAAGGAAGGCAACGTCACCTTTACCGCAGGCGAAAAGCTGGCGGAAGTCGCGGAAGAGATCTACAAGGTCGCTCCGGTCTTCGGCATCGATCCGAAGCTGGCCATGCTGAGCTTCTCCACCAAGGGCTCCGGCAAGGGCGGCACCGTGCAGCTCAGCCGCGACGCGACCGCGATCGCGAAGGAGCTCGCTCCCGAGCTGAAGATCGACGGCGAGATGCAGTTCGACGCTGCCGTCTCCCCCACCGTCGGCCAGCTGAAGTTCCCCGGCTCCAAGGTCGCAGGCTATGCCAACACCTTCGTGTTCCCCTGCATCGAAGCGGGCAACATCGGCTACAAGATCGCGCAGAGACTGGGCGGCTACGCGGCGTACGGTCCTATCTCCC
>JAGDBR010000377.1 GCA_017958935.1 Lachnospiraceae bacterium
TCTATTACGACCGCGGCGAGAAATACGGCTGCGGCAAACCGGGCTGCACGGTCGGCTGCGACTGCGACCGTTACATGGAAGTCTGGAACGTCGTCTTTTCACAGTTCAACAGCGACGGAAAAGGGCATTACACCGATCTCGTCCAGAAGAACATCGATACCGGCATGGGCTTGGAGCGCCTCGCGGTCGCGGTGCAGGACGTCGAATCGCTGTTTGACGTCGACACGCTCGCGGCCCTGACCGCGCACGTCGGCGACATTACCGGCGTCAAATACAAGACGGACCCGGTGAAGGACGTCTCGATCCGGATCATCACGGACCACATCCGTTCGGTCACCTTCATGCTTTCCGACGGCATCATGCCTTCGAACGTCGGCCGCGGCTACGTACTGAGAAGGCTGCTCCGGCGGGCGGCGCGGCACGGGCGGCTCCTCGGCGTCAAGGGCACGTTCCTCACGGGTCTTGCGAAGACCGTCATCGAGACCTCGAAGGACGGCTATCCGGAACTCGAGGAAAAAGAGGCGATGATCCTCTCGACGATCTCCGAGGAAGAGAACAAATTCAACCGGACGATCGACACCGGGCTTTCGCTCCTTTCAGATGAGATGGAAACGCTGAAAGCGGAAGGCCGGACGGTCCTTTCCGGAACCGACGCGTTCCGGCTCTACGATACCTACGGCTTCCCGCGGGATCTCACGGAAGAGATCCTCGAAGAGAACGGCTATACGCTCGACGAAGCCGGTTTTGACGAAGCGATGAAGGCGCAGAAGGAGATGGCAAGAGGCGCCCGGAAGACCTCGAACTACATGGGGAAGGACGCGACCGTCTTCGACGAGATCGACGCTTCGCTTTCGACGGAATTCGTCGGCTACGACCGGCTGGAGAACCGGTCGGAGGCCGTCGTCCTCATCGAAAGATCTTTAGAGGACGCCAAGGATTACGGCGCTTTCACGGACGCGCTTGAAGAAGGTTCGACAGGTGCGGTGATCGTCCCCGAGACCTGCTTCTACGCGACGATGGGCGGTCAGGAATCGGACCGCGGCGTGATGAACGGCCCGCACGGGACCTTTGAAGTGAAGGAAGCCGTGCATCTTCAGGGCGGCAAGGTCGCGCACCTCGGCGTCGTCACGAGCGGCTACATTGGAAAAGGCGACCTTTTGACCCTGTCGGTCGACGCTGAAAACCGTCTGAACACCTGCGAAAACCATTCGGCGACGCACCTCCTTCAGAAGGCGCTTCGCACGGTCCTCGGCAGCCACGTCGAGCAGAAAGGATCTCTCAACCACGCGGAACGCCTCCGTTTTGACTTCAGCCATTTCCAGGCGATCTCCGAAGCGGATCTCAAGAAGATCGAAGACCTTGTGAACGAGGAGATCCGCGCGGCGCTCCCGGTGGAGACGAAGATCATGTCGCTCGAGGAAGCGAAGAAGTCCGGCGCGATGGCGCTCTTCGGTGAAAAATACGGCGACGAGGTCCGTGTCGTCTCGATGGGCGATTTCAGCACGGAACTCTGCGGCGGCACGCACGTGAAGAACACGAGCGAGATCGGGACGTTCAAGATCCTTTCGGAGAGCGGCATTTCCGCCGGCGTCCGCAGGATCGAAGCCCTGACCGGACAGCGCGTGCTCGATCATTATGCCGTGCTCGAAGCCGAATTCAAGGCGGCAGCGCAGGCGCTGAAGACGTCGCCGATGCAGCTTCGCGAGCGGATCCAGTCCGTGACGGCGGAACTCAAGGCGTCTCAGGCGGAAGTTGAAAAACTGAAGGCCGAGATCGCCGGCAAGGCCGCA
>JAGDBR010000378.1 GCA_017958935.1 Lachnospiraceae bacterium
CGGCTGGCCTCCAGTTTCTTCGCGGCGCAGGGTCCGATGAAGGCGACCTTGCAGCCCGGATGCACTTTCTTCAGATAGCGGCCGGTCCAGACCATCGGCGTCAGCGCCATCGAGATGCATTCCGCGTGCTGCGGGAACTCCCGCTTCGCCATGACCGACCAGGCCGGACAGCAGGACGTGCCCATGAACGGCAGCTTTTCAGGCACCTCACTGACGAAGTCCTCCGCTTCCTGGAGCGTGCACAGGTCCGCGCCGAGCGCGACTTCCGCCACGTCCTCGAAACCGAGGGCCTTAAAGGCGGCGCGCATTTTTTCGGGTCCGAGCTGTGCGCCGAACTGGCCCGCGATCGCGGGCGCGATCGCCGCGTAGACCGGCACGTCGCTCCGGATCGCCTGGATGCACTGGAAGATCTGCGCCTTGTCGGCGATCGCGCCGAACGGACAGTTCGCAAGGCACATGCCGCACGACACGCACTTCTCCTGATCGATGTCGGCGCGGCCGTATTCATCCGACCGGATCGCGTTCATCCCGCAGGCCGCGGCGCACGGCCGCTGCATGCGCAGGATCGCGCCGTACTGGCAGACGCTCATGCATTTCCCACACTTGATGCACTTCTCCTGATCGATGTGCATCTGTCCCTTCTCGTAATAAACGGCGTCCTTCGGACAGACCTGCGTGCAGGGCCGCGCAAGGCACCCCTGGCACTGGTCGGTGATGACGACCTGATTGTCCGGACACTTATGGCAGGCGAACTTGATCACGTTGATGAGCGGCGGCTGATAGTATTTTTCGGGATAGACGCACTCCTCCGCGCCGGTCGAGACCGGTGCGTGTTCGGACGCGTCCCGAAGCGGCAGGCCCATGGCCAGCCGCATCCGTTCCTTGACGATCGCCCGCTCCAGGAACACGCTCTCTCTGTAAGTGGATTCCTCGCCCGGAATGATCCGGTAAGGGATCTCTTCCATCTCCTTTAAACTGCCTTCCGTGTAATTGTAGGAAAGCCGTGCAACTTCCGCAAAGACCATCCTGCGGATGTCGTTGATCGAGGTATGGATGCCTCTCATGCCCATGACGGGACCCTCCTTATTTCAGAATCTTTCTGATCTCGCTGTCGCCTGCCCACGGCAGCAGCGCTTTCAGATGGGCGAACAGCCGGGCGTAGGATTCTTCCGGCGTGCGCTCATAGACGGTCTTCCGGAACCCCTCTCCGAAGCAGCGTTCCGGCGTCGAATAGCGCGCGATGCCCCAGCCGAATTCATTGCCCTTCTTATCCTGCTCGTAGACGAAGTCCTCGATCAGGACGTAGCCCTGCGCCTGCAGGCGTGTAATGACGGTGTCGAAGCCCTTCCGTCCGTCCTTGCCGTAGCCGCCGAGCGCTTTCAGCGTCGTCGACAGGACCGGGGCGTTCCGTTCCAGCAAATCGTACAGGTATTTGTCGTCGTGCCGCGCCAGCCCGTCGTCCCAGCGGGCGTCGAAATCATAGCCGTCCCGCCGGTAATTCGCGAAATCCGGGAACCATTCTTCACTGATGAAGACGGCCTTTTTCTCGAGGAACTTCCCGTAGGCGCAGCCGCATTCGCGGATCACGGGTCCTTTCCAGTCCCAGACGAGCCAGTCCCCGCTGTCCGACGTATACCACACGTCGCGCACGGCATGCTCTTCCACCGAGAATCCCGGGACGGCGCCGGAGAACAGCGGCACGAAGCCGAACCGCTGCACGGCGTCGATCAGGTCTTGTTTTGTCCGTACCGTAAAGTCAAATGTCATAAACGTTTTGCGTTACTGCACGCTGCCCGTTCCGCGCCTCAGCGGCTGCTTGTCGGAAAGTTTCAGGAACAGGAAGCCCAGGGCGAAGAAGATCGCCAGGGAAGCGACGGCGATGTTGATCGTGCCGCCCGCGAGCTTGACCGCCGCGATGACCGCGGAGCCCAGGAAGGACGCGCCCTTCGCGAAGATGTCGTAGATGCCGAAGTA
>JAGDBR010000379.1 GCA_017958935.1 Lachnospiraceae bacterium
AAACCGCTGCGGCAGCTGGAAGTCGAGCTGGATCGTACCGCATTGCCAGGTACGGCCGAGGCAGTCCTTCAGGTGGAAGTCGATCTTCGGTCCGTAGAACGCGCCGTCGCCTTCGTTGATGATGTACGGCAGATTCAATGCTTCAAGCGCGTCCTTCAGGCCCTGCTCCGCGGCAGCCCATTCTTCGTCCGTGCCCATCGAATCCTCCGGGCGCGTCGAGAGCTCGACCGCGTAGGTGAAGTTGAAGAGCTTGTACATTTCGTCGATGATCTCAACGATGCGGCGCACCTCGTCCTTGATCTGATCCTGCGTGATGTAGGTATGCGAGTCGTCCTGCGTGAAGCAGCGGACGCGCATCAGACCGTGGAGCTGGCCGGACTTTTCGTTCCGGTGAACGATGCCGGGCTCTGCAAGGCGAAGCGGCAGTTCCCGGTAGGAACGCGGCTGGCTCTGATAGACGAGGATCGAGCCGGGGCAGTTCATCGGCTTCAGCGCGAAATCGCCGTCCTCTGTCGTCAGCGTGAACATGTCGTCATGATAATGCTCCCAGTGGCCGGAGGTCTCCCAGAGCACCCGGTTCAAAACGATCGGCGTCTGGATCTCGACGTAACCCGCCTTCCGGTGGACTTTCCGCCAGTGCTCCATCAGCGTATTCTTTAAAATGACGCCGTGCGGCAGGAAGAACGGGAACCCGGGGCCGTAATCCGACAGCATGAAGAGATCGAGCTCGCGGCCGAGTTTCCGGTGGTCGCGCTTCTTTGCCTCTTCGAGCATCGTTAAGTACGCGTCGAGTTCTTCCTTCTTGCCGAATGCGGTCGCGTAGATCCTCGTCAGCATCTTGTTCTTTTCGGAGCCGCGCCAATACGCGCCTGCGATGTTCATCAGCGAGAACGCCTTGCCGACGCCCTTCGTGCTCATGAGATGCGGGCCCGCGCAGAGATCCGTAAAGTCGCCCTGCCTGTAAAAACTGATCGGCTCGCCCTCCGGCAGATCCTCGATGAGTTCGACCTTGTACGGTTCGTTCCGGTCCTTCATGAACTGAATGGCCTCGTCCCGCGGGAGTTCAAAGCGCTCGATCGGCAGGTCTTCCTTCACGATCTTCCGCATTTCCTCTTCGATCTTCTTTAAGTCGTCCGCGGTGATCGGCGTCTCAAAATCGAAATCATAGTAGAAGCCGCCGGCAATGCTCGGGCCGATGGCGCATTTGGTGTTGGGATACAGGCGCTTCACGGCCTGGGCCATGACGTGGGAGCAGCTGTGCCGGAGCGTCGACAGGCCTTCCTTGTCCTGGGCCGTCAGAATGCTCACGGCCGCGTCTTCCGTGATCACGGTGCGAAGGTCCACGGCCTTCCCGTTCACTTCGCCCGCGCAGGCAACTCTTGCCAGGCCTTCCGACAGGGACTTCGCGAGGTCGATCACGGAGATCGGCTGATCAAATTCCCTGATCGATCCGTCTTTCAGTGTCAGTTTCATTTTTCTCTCCTCCTTTGCCAACTGAAACGCCCCTTTCAAAGGACGCTTGACGTCTTTCGAAAGGGGCGTGCAATCTTTCACGCGGTTCCACCCTTGTTCGCACCGGTATTCCGGCGCCTTCATTGTTCGCACTCACGCGGCGTCACGTGCCCGATTAAGGGCCGCTCCGAGGTGGTTTTCACAGGACCCATCCGCCAAGACGCTCACACCGTCCGTCTCTCGCTTTCGCCTCACGGGAACGCTACTGTCCTCATCAACGCTTTAGGCTATTCTATCATATTTTTTGAAAATGTAAAGCACATTCTGCGCCGCGCTTATTCTTCCGCGCCGTCCGCCGTTTCCGGACGGATCAGGTCGGAGGCGTTGATCAGAAGTCCGCCGTCCTTGCCGCTCACGATGTAGGGGAGCTTGCCGTCCCAGCCCTGGGCGTACAGATAGTCGATCAGGGTGTCCGTGATCGAGGCCGCGAGCTTCGTGTTCGCCTCGGCTTCCGCCTCGGCTTTCTTTAAGACTTCATAGGCCGCCGCGTCCGCATTGACCTTTTTCACGTCCGCCGCTGCCTGCGCTTCGATGATCTTCTGCTCGGCCTCGGTCTGCGCGCGGAGCTTGTTCTGCGCGGCGACCTGCTTCGCCTCGACGGCGTCGGTGAACGCCTCGGTGAAGTCCATGTCCTCGATCGACGTCGAGACGACGTCGATGCTGTAGGATTTCAGCTTTTCGGACAGGACGGTCTCAATGTCGTTCGCGAGGGAATCCCGCTTGCCGACGAGGTCCTCGGCCGTATACTGCGCGGTCGCGACCTTGACGGACTCCGCGATGTTCGGCGTGATCACGGTATCGTAATACGCCTCGCCGACCGTGCTGTAGAGCGTCATCGCGTCCTTCTTGGAGATCTG
>JAGDBR010000380.1 GCA_017958935.1 Lachnospiraceae bacterium
CGAACGGTTGAACATGTTCGGCCAGGCCGTCTCGCGGATGCCGTCCATCGTCTTGTAAGACCACAGGCCGTGCTCGAAGGCGTCCTTCGGCATGACCTTGCGGGCGGAGACGCTGCCTTCGTAATAGTTCGGCTGCGCTTCGGGCTTGTCCCAGCCGTAACGCTTGTTCCACTCGGCGCGGACCACCGGGCAGTCGAGCGAACGCTCGGCGCACGGGACGTTCTCAAGCGGCTGCAGCTTGGAGAGCGCTGCGATGTTCTCGTCCGAGAGCATGCGGTCGTAGATGCGGACCTCGTCCAGGTCGCCGCCGCGCACGAAGTTGTAAGAGCTCTGGACGCCCCAGTTCGCGATGATGCGGGAATGCGGGCCGAACTGGTCGAGTGCCGCGAACAGGACGCGACGGTCCAGACGGTACTCCGCCAGGACGCCGTTCAGATACAGCTTCACGCCGACGTTCTCGTCCCACGCGAACGCGATATGGACCCACTCCATCTGCTTCAGTGCCGGATGCATCGTCGAGCTGACGCGGATGCGGGTGCTGTTGACGTCCGTCACGAAAGCGTCGAAGCCCTGCTGCTGTCCGTTATAGTCGATCCGCAGGAACACCTGGTCCCAGCTGGCATGATCCGCGAAGGATACGCGGAAGACCGGGAACGGGGTGAAGCCCATCGGGATCCTGGAACGCCAGAAGAACGACAGCGTGCCGCGCTCGGCATAGATATTGCCCGGGGCACGGTAAGCGATCAGCTGGTGGTTGTCGCACTGCAGGTATTTGCCCTTGTCGACGCCGCCGGAAACAAGTTCGACCTTCTCAAAATGGGTGGGCTGCTTTTCCCCTTTCGCGTAGTCCGCTTCCGGCGTCTCGCCGGACAGGTAAAACAGAAGACCCGGGTCGGCGGTTTTCTTCTCTGCCATGTTCATACTCCTTAGTCTTATTGGATGAATCGATGCCGGATGGCCATCATTTCCATAATACTACTATAAACCTTTTCGTCCCAAATTGGAACAGTTTTTTTATCAAATTTTGTACAATATTGCTTGTTTTTGTATCGGATTTTGTATTTCGCGACTTTTCCGGCGCTTTCGCCGCCCGCAGCCTCAAAAAAACAGGGCCTCCGTTTCCGAATGCCCTGTTCCTGCGGCCGTCCGCTTACTGATAACTGATGAACGCGTTCCCGTAATCCCGGAAGAACGCCTCCGCCGAAGCGAACGTCTCGGCCTTCGTCTCGCCGTTCCGCGGATAATACACATACACATTGTCCAGGTCGTAGCCCGTGATCACGACCGCTTCCCGGTTCCCGATGACGCAGATGACCGGGTGGTTGATGTTGATGAAATACAGGACCTCCTGCAGCGTGCAGCCGTAGAGGTTGATCGAGCGCCCCTCTCCGATCGCGCCGTCGATGATATCGAAGGGACTGACGCCGTTCTCCAGGTCCGACGCGACGCGGGACAGCTGGATGCCCTCCTGCGCGCAAAGCACCTGCAGCGAGGCCTGGAGACCTTCCGACGGGACGGCAGCCGCATAAGGCTGGATCGAGATCTTGTGGACCAGGTCGCGCGTGCCGCGCGTCCACAGGTCGTTCATCGAACCGTCCAGCACGACGCCGAATGCGTCGTAGGCTTCCGAGATCGCGGTGTTCATGTCGGACTCGACGTACAAAAGCGTCCCCCGCCCGTAGACGTAGTAGGCGCCCTGCTGCTCGTGCAGCAAGGTGATCTCGTTGACGTCGCGCACGTTCTCGAAACGCGGGACGATCATCGAGAACTGCGAATTATGGTTCGTCGTGCTGCCGATCTGGATGTAGTATTCCTTCTTCTGCGGCTCGGTCACGCGGCTGACGATCATGCTGCTGTCCTCGTCGCGGATCGTGTTCTGCGACAGGAGCAGGTAGTCGTCGTCGATCGCCGAGAACGTCCCGGCGGCATTCTTCCGGCCGCGCGAAATGACGATGCGGGTCTCGCCGACGCGGACGTCGGAAATGAAGAAATCCGCGGCTTCATAGTCTTGCTGGATCTTCAGTTCTTCGTCGGTCGAAGCGATCACGATGCGCGTCATCAGCTGCTGCATGTCCACGTTCGCGACGATCACGGAATCGGACTCGCGGCCAAAGCCGTAGATGACGTCGTCGCCGATGAAGTCCAGAAGCTTCACGTACTCGCCCTGCGGCGCGTTCACGATCGCGGTCGTCTGCGTGTCCATGTTCAGGATCACGAGCCGCTCCGGATACTTCAGGTCGTCCCCCTCCTGCCACGCGACGACGTTGCCGTACTTGTTCATCGCATAGGCGCCCGGGTAGGCGCGGATGGAGACCTCGACGGATTCGCCGGAATTCAGGTCGATCGAATAGATGCCGTCGCCGTAGCGCAGGTAGCAGACGTCGTCGTTGTTGACGTAAGCGAGCGTACCGATGTCCATCATCAGCATCTGCTCGGACTGCGAGACCGGCATGAAGAACAGGCGGTCCGTCGCGTTCTGCTCGGCCATATAGCGGTAGAAACAGATGCCGACCTTGCCTTCATAGGCGCCGCGGTTCATGTAGCCGTAGACCATGTAGTCGATGTCGCCGGTATTCGAGATCTTCACGACCTGCACGTCATGATGGCCGTAGCTGCTGCGCCCGGAGGTGTCTTCGTCGTCGCTGAACGAGAAGATCAGGCGCATCTCGTTCGTCTTCGTGTTGTAGGACCAGAGTTCCTTGTTCACGACGAAGACCGTGTAGGTCCGGTTCTCGGACGTCAGGATCTTCTCCTTGCCGTCGCCGATGCCGAGGAAGATACGGCCGGATTCCGTCGTGGACTTGTCGGCCTCGAAGACCTGCTCGACCGTGCGGTAATAGTCCAGCAGGTAGATCTTTCCCGACCGGTAGCGGACGACGAAGAACTCGCTGACGTCGTAAGTCTTCCACTCCTC
>JAGDBR010000381.1 GCA_017958935.1 Lachnospiraceae bacterium
GGCCACACATAGCCCTTTGCGGCCATCAGCGCAGTCATGCGTTCATTGAAGCCCGTCTTGTCATCGTCCGACCAGCGGATCGGGTCCACGCCGATCGACGTGCCGTCCAGGTAGCGGACGTACGGCTGCAGATAGCAGTGATTCCGCTTGTTCGAGAACTCCAGCACGACTGTCGTGTCCGGGGCAACGAGATAAGTCGCCGTCGCGGGCTTGTAGGTGTCCTTCGCGTTGAACAGCTCGCGCTTGACTTCGACGCCGTTCTCGTAGGTGATCTTCCACAGGCGGGAAGTGATGCCGGACTGCGGGCCGTCGCCCTGCAGCGCGAACTTCCGGCTGCCGGTCGAGAAGCCGATCGGCCATTCCGGATTGTCAACGATCGTGATGGACGGCATGACCCGTTCCAGGATCTCGCTTTCGAACGCGACGCTGTGGCCGGGGGGATCGTCTTCATGGCCGATGATGTAGATCGTCATCGTCTCGGCCTTCTTGTCGATGTAGCCTTCGATGAAGATGTAGTCGGAGGACGTGTTGCGGAACTTGAAGTCCGAATACGGCGCGTAGACCATCGCGTCGCGGGAAGCCTCGACGTACGCGACGAGCAGCGAGTGGTGCATTCTGTATACGACTTCGAGCTCGGCCATGATGACCGCATTGTACAGCGTGGTCGTCGTCTGGCAGATGCCGCCGCCCAGGTTCGCCGAATGACCGCCGTCCGCGAAGGTCGGGGCATGCAGGTAGCCGTTCTCGGCCGTGATGTCGCCGTACATGTTCAGGGCGGAGATCTCCTCGCCGGGCGCGTACCTGCGGCCGGAAAGGAAGCGGAGACTCGTTTCGAGGTTGCTCTCGCGGTTCGCGAGGACCGTCGTCGTGACCGTCGGATACTCGGTCGTGTAGGAACCGATGATCGTGAAGCCTTCGGCGCGTTCGGTCGTCAGCTCCGGCTCGGTGACCGTTTCGGCGACCGGGATGTCGTAGATCTGCTCATTAAGGGAGAGCGAATCGATGTCGCTGACCAGTTTCGCGAGCGCTTCGGAATAATCGTAGGTGCGGCCGTTCTGACCGGGAGTCACGACCAGGCGTCCGGACTTGCCGGAAACGGAGGCGCTGACGGGACTCTGCGTCCAGGCGTCGGTGTTCTCCTTCAGGAAGCTCTCGATCTTCGAAACGTCGTAGGTCACGCTTTCCTTGACGGCAAAAGGCTCACGCTGGAAATCCTTCGCCATCTTGTAGCGCTCGAGCAGGTTCCCGTCCAGGATCTTGTCGCGGAGGGTTTCCTCGGCGACCGTCCGGTCGTAGGTCATGCCGAAATCGCCGGCCGTCAGGGTGGCGACGCAGTTTTCGTCGTCCGTCGAACGGAGGCGGAAATCCGCGAGCGTCATCCGCATCAGATGGCCGTTGACCTTGTCGACGGCGGTGGAATAGGAAAGGCCGGAAAGCGACTCGCCCAGGAAGGACACGTTCGAAACGACCGTGTACCGTTCAAGGTTCAGCGGATCCGTCCCGGCGGCGCCTGTCGTCTTTTCGTCCGCGTGCGTCCTGCCGGACAGGCCGCAGAAGGCCGCAGCCAGCAGCATGCACGCGAAGATCAGTGATCTGCGTTTCATCTCATTCATCCTCCTCGCCGTTCACCAGCTCATCGAACTCCACGCTGTCGAGGTATTCGTCGAAAGCGTCGGAAGCCAGCTCATATTCCTCGTCGTCTTCGATATTCTCGAGCGTCGGCTCTTCGCCGTTCGCTTCGATATACCGGTACAGGTAGACGGTCCCTTGCTCCGCCGCCGGGCCTTCGGTCGGCAGCAGCGCGATGTAGTCGCGGCCGCCCGCCGTCAGCACGGTGACGACTTCGCATTCCAGTTCCGAGTCATCGTCCAGCGTCAGCGTGACGGTGATGACCTCGTTGTTGTTCTCAAGATCCTCTTTTCTCATTGGTCGGTCCTTTGACTGTAAATCTGTTTGCGCCGGCGGCAGGCGCCGCGGACGCGTCATATGTAAAACGATGCGCGCTCACACGTTGAAGCGGAAGAGCACGACGTCCCCGTCCCGGATCACGTAATCCTTTCCCTCCATGCGGACAAGGCCCTTTTCCTTCGCCGCGGTGTAGCCGCCGCAGTCCAGGAGCTCCCGGTAATTCACGACCTCCGCCTTGATGAAGCCGCGCTCGAAGTCCGAATGGATCTTGCCGGCGGCCTGCGGAGCCTTCGTTCCCTTTTTGATCGTCCACGCGCGCGGTTCCTTCTCGCCCGCCGTCAGGAAAGAGAGCAGGCCGAGCAGGGAATAGGAGGCGCGGATCAGCTTGTCCAGGCCGGACTCGGTCAGTCCGAGATCCTCGAGGAACAAGGCTTTCTCGTCGTCGTCCAGCTCCGCGATCTCTTCCTCGAGCTTCGCGCTGATCACGAAGACTTCGTCGCCGTCTTCGGCCGCGAATTCACGGACCTTCCGGACGTGCGGGTTCGAAGCTCCGTCGTCCGCCAGATCGTCTTCGGAGACGTTCGCCGCGAAGATCACGGGCTTGGCGGTCAGAAGGTTCAGGGAAGAAACGAACGCCGCGTCTTCTTCGTCGGCGGGCTCGTCGTTCTTCGCGCACCTGCCGGATTCCAGCAGGGCTTTCAGGCGGTTCAGCGTCTCGAGTTCTTTCTTCGCGCCTTTGTCGTTCAACGAAAGCTTCGCGGTCTTCCCGATGCGTTTCTCGATCACGTCGAGGTCGGCAAAGATCAGCTCCAGATTGATCGTTTCGATATCCCGGAGCGGGTCCACCGCGCCGTCCACGTGAATGACGTTCGGGTCCTCGAAGCAGCGCACGACATGCACGATCGCGTCCACCTCGCGGATGTTCGCGAGGAACTGGTTCCCGAGGCCTTCGCCCTTCGACGCGCCCTTGACGAGACCGGCGATGTCCACGAATTCGATCACGGCCGGGACCGTGGAACGGGAGTGGTACAGGTCAGTCAGCAGCTGCAGGCGGTGATCCGGAACGGCGACGACGCCGATGTTCGGGTCGATCGTGCAGAACGGATAATTCGCGGCTTCCGCGCCCGCCTTCGTCAGCGAATTGAACAGGGTGCTTTTTCCGACGTTCGGCAATCCGA
>JAGDBR010000003.1 GCA_017958935.1 Lachnospiraceae bacterium
CGGTCCCGCGTCGCGTCCTTCGAGTGATTGTCGATGAAAATGATCTCATAGCCGTACGCCGGAAGATGCTGTTCGAACTCTTCGCGGATGGCGGCTGCCATCGCGTCGACGTTCTCTTCTTCGTTATAGCACGGCACTACTACGCTGATTGTTTTCATAACGGCTCCAAACAGGTCATATTTCGGCGAAAAACGCCTCTGTCTGCGCTTCCAGGCACGCGGACGGAGAATCGCTCTTCGCAAATTCAACGGTCTTTAAAACGGCTTTTTCGGCGTCCCAGACGGGTCTCCAGCCGAAGGTCTTCTTGAGTTTTTCGTTGCTTAAGCGCAGGAGGCGCGCTTCGTGCGGGCCGCCGTCCCCGTGCGCTTCGTACGCAAGCCCCTCTCCCCAGGCCCTGCAGAAGGTCTCGGCCATGAACCGGACCGTCCGGCAGTCCCGTTCGTCGGGACCGACGTTGTAGGCGCCGGCGAGCGACGCATCTTCGTACTGCGCCTTCAGGATCAGCAGGTAGACGTACAGCGGCTCCAGCACGTGCTGGAAGGGCCTGACGGCGTCCGGGTTCCGGAGCACGACCGTCTTCCCGGCCTTCGCGGCGCGCACGCAGTCCGGCAGCAGCCGGTCCGCGGCATAGTCGCCGCCGCCGATCACATTGCCGGCGCGGGCCGTCGAGACCGGGATCCCGAGGTCCTTAAAATACGAGCGTACGTAAGCGTGCGTCACGAGTTCCGAGCAGGATTTCGAGTTCGAATAGGGATCGAAGCCGTCGAGGCGGTCCTCCTCCGTGCGGGGCAGGTCGTCCTCGGGATTCTCGTAGACCTTGTCGGTCGTGACGTTCAGGACGGATCGTACGGACGGACAGCGCCGCGCGCATTCCAATACGTTCACGGTGCCCATCACGTTCGTTTCGTAGGTCAGGCGGGGCTTCAGATAGGATTCCCGGACGATGGGCTGCGCCGCCATGTGCAGCACGAATTCCGGGCGGAACGAATCGAACAGCGCCTGCAGCCCGTCAAAGTCGCGGACGTCGCCGCGGACGTCGTATTCCCCGAGCCTTTCGTGCAGGGAAAGCTCTTCGAACAGAGACGGCTCCGTCGGCGGATCGAGCGCGTAGCCGGCAACGACCGCGCCCGCCTTCAGCAGGAGCGCCGTCATCCAGCTGCCCTTGAAGCCCGTGTGCCCCGTCACGAGCACGCGCCTGTTTTCAAAAAACGTCAGGTTCATTCGTTTCCTCCGTCCAGAAAGGAGCCGATCAGGTCCAGGATCTCCTCAACGCCCTGTTTCGTCACGGCGGAGAACGGAAAGGCCGCCTGCCCTTCCTTCATGCCCAGGGCCTTCCGGATCATCGCCAGGTTCTTCGCCTGCTCGTTCCGGGACAGTTTGTCCGCCTTCGTCAGGATGACGGCCGGCGTGAAGCCGTTCTGCACGATCCAGTCATACATCTGCACGTCGTTCTTCGACGGCGCGTGGCGCATGTCGATCAGCAGGAACACGGCCTTCAGCATTTCCGACGTCTGCAGGTACCGCTCGATCATCCGGCCCCATTTCGCCTTCGTCTCCTCCGGGACCTTCGCGTAGCCGTAGCCCGGCAGGTCCACGAAGTAGAAGGCGCCGTTCATCTTGTAGAAATTGATGGTCTGGGTCTTGCCCGGCGACGACGAGGTGCGCGCGTAGGACTTGCGGTTCGACAGCGCGTTGATCAGCGAAGACTTGCCGACGTTCGACTTCCCGGCAAAAGCGAATTCCGGGCAGGCGTTCGACGGCAGGACGCTCGTGATCCCGCAGACCGTCTCCAGTTCGATCGATTTGATGACCATCACTTAAATACCCAAAAGAGGCGCCGCAAAAGACGCCTCTCATTCTTTACGTTTATCAGGCCGTTCCGGAAAGCCTCTGCCGGCCGTCCTTCAGCGTCAGGACCGGCGCCGCCCCGTTCTCGACCATTTCCTTCGTGATCGTGCAGGACGCGATGTCCTCCTCCGAGGGCAGCTCGAACATGATGTTCTTCATGACGTCCTCGAGGATCGCGCGCAGGCCTCTGGCGCCCGTCTTCCGGGCGACGGCCCTGCCGGCGATCGCGAGCAGCGCGTCGTCGTCGAACTTCAGCTCGATGCCGTCTACCGAGAACAGCTCCTGATACTGCTTCGTCAGGGCGTTCTTCGGCTCCGTCAGGATGCGGACCAGGGAATCCCGGTCCAGAAGGTCCAGCGTCACGGTGACCGGTACGCGGCCGATCAGTTCCGGGATCAGGCCGAACTTCACGAGGTCCTCCGGCATGACCTTCTTCAGCAGGAAGTTGATGTCCTGCTCGCTCTTGTCGATCAGCGGCGCGTTGAAGCCGATCGAGCCGGCCTCCTGGCGCGCCTGGATGATCTTCTCCAGCCCGTCGAAGGCACCGCCGACGATGAACAGGATGTTCGTCGTGTTGATCGGGATGCACTCCTGCTGCGGATGCTTGCGGCCGCCCTGCGGCGGGACGTTCGCGTCCGTGCCTTCGATGATCTTCAGCAGCGCCTGCTGCACGCCTTCGCCCGACACGTCGCGGGTGATCGAGACGTTCTCGCCCTTCTTCGAGATCTTGTCGATCTCATCGATGTAGACGATGCCCATCTCGGCGCGCGGCAGATCGAAATCCGCCGCCTGGATCAGCTTCAGCAGGATCGTTTCGACGTCTTCTCCGACGTAGCCGGCCTCGGTGAGCGAGGTCGCGTCGGCGATCGCGAACGGCACGTTCAGGATCTTCGCCAGCGTCTGCGCAAGATACGTCTTGCCGGAGCCGGTCGGGCCGATCATGAGCACGTTGCTCTTCTGGATCTCGACCTCCGAACCGCGCAGCTGCGTGATGCGTTTGTAATGATTGTAGACCGCCACGCAGAGCGCGCGCTTCGCGGCCTCCTGCCCGATCACGTACTCGTCCAGTTTTTCCTTCATCTGGGCGGGTTTCAGCAGGTTGATGTGAAGATCGGGCGCGCCGCCCGTCCGGACGTCCGCCGCCTCTTCTTCGATGACCTCCCGGCACAGCTCCACGCACTCGTCGCAAATATAGGTGCCGCGGGTCCTCCCGGCGATCAGCTTCCGGACCTGGCTGCTCGGCTTTCCGCAAAAGGAACAGACGTAGCGGTCATCCGTATTACGGTTGTTAGGCATGCTTGCTCCTTAGTGATTCTTGATGATCTCGTCCACAAGGCCGTAAGCCTTCGCTTCTTCGGCGCTCATCCAGTTGTCGCGCTCGGTGTCGCGCTTGATCGTCTCCAGATCCTGGCCGGTGAACTCCGAAAGCATGCGGTTCATCTTCTCGCGGATCTTCAGGATGTGCTCCGCCGCGATCTGGATCTCGGTCGCCTGGCCCTGCGCGCCGCCCATCGGCTGATGGATCAGCACTTCGGAATTCGGGAGCGCATAGCGCTTGCCCTTCGTGCCGCCCGCGAGCAGGAAGGCGCCCATGGACGCCGCCATGCCGACGCAGATCGTCGAAACGTCGCACTTGATGTAATTCATGGTGTCATAGATCGCCATGCCCGCGGAGATCGATCCGCCGGGGGAATTGATGTAAAGGCTGATGTCCTTGGACGGATCCTCGGACTCCAGGAACAGCAGCTGCGCGACCACCAGGCCCGCGGTGACGTCATTGACCTCGTCCGCCAGGAAGATGATGCGTTCCTTCAGAAGGCGCGAATAAATGTCAAACGCGCGTTCGCCCCTGTTCGTTTCCTCGATGACTGTCGGGACCAGTGCCATAATGTCTCCTTTCGGTCTTTACTGCGCGATCAGCTCGAAAGCCTTCTGCGCGGCCAGATCTTTGCGCATGTTCTCCTTGCCTTCCTCGCCGACGATCTCCTTGACCTTGTCAAGTTCCATCCGGTAGGTATCGGCAATGTTCTGATATTCCTTCTCGAAGTCTTCTTCGGTGACCTCGACGTTCTCCGCCTTTGCGATCGCGTCCAGCACGAGCGAGTTCTCGATGCGCGTCTTCGCCTCATACGTGAACTGCGCCTGCAGGTCCTCGAGCGTCTGGCCCGTGTACTTGAAGTACATGTCCAGGGACAGGCCCTGCTGCTGCAGCCGCTGCGCGTAGTCATTGACCAGCGTGCGCGCCTGCTCGTCGATCATCGCCTGCGGGATCAGCATCTTCGCGTTCTCGACCGCCTTGCGCAGGACCGCCTGCCTGTACTCCGCGTCCAGGCCGGACTGCTTGCGCTCTACAAGCTTCTTCTTCGTGTCTTCCATGTATTCCGCGAGCGTGTCGAAATCGGACACTTCCTCGGCGAACTCGTCGTTCAGCTCCGGAAGCTCCCTGAACTTCACGGCGTTGATCTTCACCTTGAAGACGGCCGGCTTGCCCGCCAGCTCCTTCGCGTGGTATTCCTCCGGGAACGTCACGTCGATGTCGAATTCCTCGCCGGCATTGCGGCCGATCAGCTGCTCCTCGAAGCCCGGGATGAAGGAATGGGAACCGATCGTCAGTTCATGGTTCTCGCCCTTGCCGCCGTCGAACGCGACGCCCGACTCGAAGCCTTCGTAGTCGATGACCGCGATGTCGCCGTCCTGCACCGGACGGTCCTCGACGGTGACCGTACGCGCGTTCTGCTCGCGGACGCGGTTCACTTCCTGATCCACTTCCTCATCCGTCACTTCGGCGGTCTTCTTCTCGATGTCCTCGAAGCCCTTGTACTGTCCGAGCTCCACTTCCGGACGGAGCGCGACCTCCGCGGTGAAAACGAAGGGCTTGCCCTTTTCGACCTGGACGACGTCGATCTCCGGACGGGAAACGATGTCGAGCGCCTTGCAGGCCTCGTCTTCCATCGCCTTGTCGTACAGTTCCGGAATGATCTCGTTCGCCGCGTCTTCGTAGAAGATGCCCGGGCCGTAGATCTTCTCGATCATGGCGCGGGGCGCCTTGCCCTTGCGGAAGCCCTGCACGTTGATGCGGTTCTTGTTCTTCTGGAACGCCTTCTGCAGCGCCGCTTCAAATTCTTCCACGGTAGACTCGATCGTGATCTTCGCCATATTGCCGTCGGTTTTTTCGACCTTGATACTCATTTCTTTCCTCCAAATGGATATTAGTTCACATACAGAGTGTTATTATAACACAATTCTTTATTTTATGCCAGTTCTTTTTATCTCTTCGAGCGCTTCTTCCAGGGCGGGCAGGAGACTGTCTTCCGGCAGTTTTTTCACGATCTGCCCGTGCCGGAACAGCAGGCCCTCGCCGTCGCCGCCGGCGATGCCCAGATCCGCTTCCTTTGCTTCTCCGGGGCCGTTCACGACGCATCCCATGACCGCGACCTTCAGGTCCAGGTCCGCGTACTTTTCCGCCATCTTCTCGACCTTTCCTGCAAGACCGATGAGGTCGATCCGCGTCCTGCCGCAGGTCGGGCAGGAAACGACCTCGATGCCGCCCTTCTTCAGGCCGAGCGTCCGCAGGATCAGCTTCGCCGACCGGACCTCCTCGACGGGGTCGCCCGTCAGGGAGACACGGACCGTGTCGCCGATGCCCTTGTCCAGGATCAGGCCGAGCCCGATCGCGGATTTGATGTTCCCCGATGTCAGCGTGCCGGCCTCGGTGATGCCGACGTGCAGCGGATGGCGGCACTGCGGCGCGAGCAGCTCGTGCGCACGCACGCACATCATGACGTCCGATGACTTGATCGACACGACGAGCTCGTCATAGCCCAGATCTTCGATGATCCGGACCTTGTCGAGCGCGGATTCCACGAGGCCTTCCGCCGTGACGCCGCCATATTTCGCAATCAGTTCCTTTTCAAGCGAGCCCGAATTCACGCCGACGCGGATCGGCACCTGCCGTTCCCTGCAGGCGTCGACGACCGCGCGGATCCTGTCCGGTCCGCCGATGTTGCCGGGATTGATGCGGATCTTGTCCGCCCCGTTCTCGACGGCCAGGATGGCCATCCGGTAGTCGAAATGGATGTCCGCGACGAGCGGGATCGCGATCTCCTTTTTGATCGCGCCGATCGCGCGGCACGCTTCCTCCGTCGGCGCCGTGCAGCGGATGATCTCGCAGCCTGCGTCCTGCAGGCGCAGGATCTGCTCCACCGTCGCCTTCACGTCCTCGGTGCGCGTGTTCGTCATCGACTGGATCGCGACGGGATTGCCGTTCCCGATCACGACGTTCCCGATCCTGACGGGCTTCGTCCGTTCCCTGTAAGTCATTTAAAGAACACCTTTCGAATATCGTTGAAGAAGACCACCGCCACGAGCAGCAGCATGAGGACCACGCCGATGACCGTGATGACGGCTTCCGTCTTTCTGTTCAAGGGCTTGCCCCTGACCGCTTCCACGAACAGCAGGAGCAGCTTCCCGCCGTCCAGCGCCGGGATCGGCAGCAGGTTCATGATGCCGAGGTTCGCGGAGATGAACGCCGTAAAATTGATGATGTTGATCAGGACCCAGAAGGCGGTGACCCAGAAGCCCTCGCCCTTCGTGTCCTGCTCGACCTCCGTGACGATCTCGGTGACCGTGCTCGCGACCCCGACCGGGCCGGACAGGTCGTTGAGAGAGCCTTTTCCGGAGAACAGGATCTTCAGGGATTTCACGACCAGGCCGCAGTTGTAGCCGAAGTCGTAGAACCCGTAGCGGAACATCTCGCCGGCATTCTTGCACTTGCGTCCGCCCGCGGAGGTGATGCCGATCAGGTACCGGCCCTCTTCCTCGTCCCAGACGGGCTTCAGGTCCGCCGTGCGCGTCTCGCCGTTCCGGACGTAGGTGACCTGCACCTCCTCGCCCTCATGGAGCGTCAGGTACAGGGAGACCTCCTTGAAGAAATGCATGCGCTCGCTGCCGAGCTTCACGATCTCGTCACCCGCCTGCAGGCCCGCTTCGGCCGCCGGAAAACCTTCCGAGACGCCCGCGACCGTCGAGGGCGTATAACCGACGAGGGCGATCACGACGACCGACAGGATCAGCGCCAGGATGAAGTTGAAGGCCGGGCCGGCCGCGATGATCGCGATGCGCCGGAAGACCGGCTTCGAGCGGAACGCGTGCTCCGCGTCCGACACGACTTCGTCCGCGTCGGGGTCGTCGACGTCGCGGCTGAACAGCTCCTCCTGTCCGAGCAGCCGGCAGTAGCCGCCGAGCGGCAGGGCGCGCAGGCAGTATTTCGTCCCCTTCTTCACCCAGGAATGGATGCAGGGGCCCATGCCGATCGAGAATTCGGTCACGCCGACGCCGTTATGCTTCGCGACGAGAAAATGACCCAGCTCGTGAATGAAGATCACGAGCCCGATCATGAGAATGAAACAGATTAGGCTGATGACTTGTGTCAATGGATCCGCTCCTGTCAGTGTTGATCGAGCAGGCGGTAAGTCTCCCGCTCCGTCATCAGAATATCATCCAATGATGGATTTTCGGTGAACGGCACGGCATCCAGCGCTTTCCGGATGGAATCCGCGATGCCGGTGTAGGGCAGCTCCCGCTTCAAGAACTTCGCGACCGCCCATTCGTTCGCCGCGTTCAGGACCGTCGGGGCGTTCCCGCCCTTCCTGCCGGCTTCGTACGCGTACTTCAGTCCTTCGAACACCTCCGTGTCGGGACGTTCGAACGTCAGCGCGGAGATCTTCGAAAAATCGAGGCGTTCGCCGGAAAGCGGCCTGCGCTCCGGATAATAGAGCGCGTACTGGATCGGAAGCCGCATGTCGGGCGTGCCGAGCTGCGCCTTCACGGCGCCGTCCGCGAATTCGACCATCGAATGGATCACGGACTGCGGCTGCACGACGACCTCGATCTTCTCGTACGGCACGTCGAACAGCCAGTGTGCCTCGATGACTTCCAGGCCCTTGTTCACCATCGTCGACGAATCGACCGTGATCTTCGCGCCCATCGTCCAGTTCGGATGCTTCAGCGCGTCCTCCGGGCGCACGTCCTTCAGCTGCTCCTTCGAATACCCGCGGAACGGGCCGCCGGATGCCGTGAGCAGGATGCGGCTGACCGGGCTTAAGCGCTCGCCCTTCAGGCACTGGAAGATCGCCGAGTGCTCCGAATCGACGGGCAGCAGCTTGACGCCCTTCTCCTGTGCGCGCGGCAGGATCAGATGGCCCGCGGTCACGAGCGTTTCCTTGTTCGCGATCGCGATGTCCTTCCCGGCTTTGATCGCTTCCAGCGTCGGCCTTAAGCCGATCATGCCGACGATCGCGCCGAGCACGATGTCAGCGTCCGGGTGCGTCGCGCAGGCGATCAGGCCGTCCATTCCGCTCACGATCTGCAGGCGGAACGCGCCGAAACGCCGCCGCAGGGCGTTCGCGGAATCTTCGTCATAAACGCAGACCAGACCCGGACGGTAGGTCCGGATCTGTGTCTCAAGCAAATCGATATTACGGTTCGCCGCGAGCGCCACGACCCGGAAGTCCTCCGGATGCTCGCTGACGACCTGCAGGGTCTGGGTCCCGATCGAACCGGTCGAGCCCAGGATGGCCAGATTTTTCATGTCATTGCCTTTCGGCAGGCTGCCGCGCGCTTCTTAGGCTATGCCGCGGGCCGAAGCCCCCGCCGCGCGCTTACCGGAACAGCGCTGCCAGATAGTAGACGAGCGGGGCGATCAGGATCACGGAATCGAACCGGTCCAGCACACCGCCGTGCCCGGGGAACAGGCGGGAATAGTCTTTCACGCCGTGGTTCCGCTTGAATGCCGACGCCGTCAGGTCGCCGACCATCGAGATCAGTCCGCCCAGAAGGCAGATCAGCGCCGACGCAAGAACGGGCGACGCAAAGCCCGAAAAATGTGTCCTCAACAGGTATCCGAACAGCGCGCCCAAAAGCGCCGCGCCGGCCAGGCCGCCGGCCGCCCCTTCCCAGCTCTTCTTCGGGCTTAAGACCGGCGCCATCTTATGCTTCCCGAACAGGATGCCCGTCAGGTACGCGAAAATGTCGGTGCCCCAGGCGGCGATGAACGTCATGCCAAGAAGCAGCAGCCCGTCTTCGCCCGTGCGGATCCTGTACAGATAAGACAGCAGCACGGCCGTGTAGAAAAAGCCGAAGAATGCGGCCATCGTCTTCACGGAATCGGTCTTTTGGAAAAAGAACACATAGACCGCCGCCGTCAGAAGGACCGTCAGGATCACGGCCGGCGCCAGCAGCGCCGTCTTCCCGAAGCCGAGCGCTGACAGATACAGCACCGCTCCTATATAGGCGGGAACGCCCGCCGGATGCCGGTGGATGCCGAAGACCCGCAGGAATTCCCAGAGTCCAATCAGGCACAGCAGCGCGTTCAGCGCGAAGAACCAGTATCCGCCGAGGAACGCCGGCACGCCGATCAGGACGAGCAGGCCGATGCCCACCGCCGTCCGGACCAGGAAATTGCGCGTCAGCAGCTTGTGCGCGGGACGTTTGCCCGTCTGTTCTTCTGTCTTTTGCGTCTTATTTCCCATCGTTCCTTCCGCCGAACCGGCGGTCGCGCCTGTTATAGTCTTCGATCGCCCTGACGAGCTCTTCCTTCGAGAAGTCCGGCCAGAGCACGTCGGTCACGTAAAGCTCCGTGTAGGCGCATTGCCACAGCAGATAATTCGAGAGGCGCATCTCGGAGCCCGTGCGGATCAGCAGATCCGGGTCCGGAATGCCCGCGGTGTCCAGATGCGACCCGATCAGCTCTTCGGTAACGTCTTCCTCGGACAGCCTGCCGGCCTTCGCGTCCCGGACGATGTCCCGGACCGCGCGCCGCAGTTCGTCCCGCGCCCCGTAATTGACCGCGATCACGAACGTCAGGCCGGTATTGTCCTTCGTTTCGGACTCCAGCCGGTCCAGGCCGTCGATGATGTCCGGCGCGAACCGCGACCGGTCGCCGATCATCTTCACGCGGACGTTCTGTTCCTTCGCGATCCGCAGCAGGCGGACCATGTAGTAGCGGAACAGCTGCATCAGCGCGGACACTTCCTCCGCGCTCCGCTTCCAGTTCTCGGTCGAGAAGCCGTACACGGTCAGGTATTCGATCCCGAGGCGGGCGCAGTCCTCGACGGTCTGCTCCACCGCTTCACAGCCTTTTTTATGTCCGGCTGCCCGCGGCAGGCCCTTCTGTTTCGCCCAGCGTCCGTTCCCGTCCAAAATGACCGCCACGTGACGCGGTACGCGCAGTTCCTGTGCCATGATCAGACCGTGGTGACCTCGACGGTCTTCTTGTCGACGTCTTCATCGATCTGCTTGATGAATTTGTCGGTCATCTTCTGGATGCGCTCCTCGGCTTCCTTCTGGTCGTCCTCGGTGATCTCGGAATTCTTCTGGAGCTTCTTGATCGTCTCCATCGCGTCGCGGCGGATGTTCCGGACCGCGACCTTCGCGCCTTCGGCGTCCTTCTTGATCTGCTTGACGAGCTCCTGTCTGCGCTCACCGGTCAGTTCCGGGAAGACGAGGCGGACCGTCTGTCCGTCGTCGGACGGCGTGATGCCGATGTCGGACGCCAGGATCGCCTTGTTGATCTCCTTGA
>JAGDBR010000382.1 GCA_017958935.1 Lachnospiraceae bacterium
ATTTTCTTGGCGGGCCTGCCGCAGCAGACGCACACGTCGGAGAGCTGCTCCTGCTCAAACGGCATGCAGCGGCTCGTCGCGCCGAGTTCTTCCTTGATCTTGTCTTCGCAGGCGCGGTCGCCGCACCACATGGCTTTCACGAAGCCGGGCCGGTTCTCGACCGTTTCCTTCAGTTCTTCATAGCTGCGCGCCACATACGTGTGCGCATCGCGGTGCGCGCGCGCCCGCTCCAGCATCTCTTGCTGGATCTGCTGCAGCAGATCGCAGATGTTCTCTTCGATGCCGTTCAGCGAGACCTCGTACTTTTCGCGCGTGTCGCGGCGGACCAGCACCGCCCGGCGGGCTTCCAGGTCCTTCGGGCCGATCTCGACACGGATCGGGATGCCGCGCATCTCCGCTTCCGCGAACTTGAAGCCCGGCGACTTGTCGCTGCTGTCCAGCTTCGTGCGGGCCACGGATCCGATCCGCTCGGCCAGCTCTTCCGCCTTCTCCATGACGCCTTCCTTGTGCGCCGCGACCGGGATCACGACGACCTGCGTCGGGGCGACCGCCGGCGGCAGTACGAGGCCGGAATCGTCGCCGTGCACCATGATCAGCGCGCCGATCAGACGGGTCGTGACGCCCCAGGACGTCTGGTGGACGTACTTCAGCTGGTTGTCCTTGTCGGCGAACGTGACGCCGTAAGCTTTCGCGAAGCCGTCGCCGAAATTGTGCGACGTGCCGGACTGCAGCGCTTTTCCGTCGTGCATCAGGGCTTCGATCGTATAGGTCGCGACCGCGCCCGCAAACTTCTCCTTGTCCGTCTTCCGGCCGCAGATGACCGGGATCGCGAGGAATTCTTCACAGAAATCCGCGTAGACGTTCAGCATTTCGATCGTGCGCTCCTGCGCTTCCTCCGCGGTCGCGTGCGCCGTGTGGCCTTCCTGCCACAGGAACTCGCGGGACCGCAGGAACGGACGGGTCTCCTTCTCCCAGCGCAGCACCGAGCACCACTGGTTGTAGAGCTTCGGCAGGTCGCGGTAAGACTGGATGTCCTTCGCGTAGAAGTCGCAGAACAGGGTCTCGGATGTCGGACGGATGCACAGGCGCTCCTGGAGCGGCTCGGCGCCGCCCATCGTCACCCACGCGACCTCGGGCGCGAAGCCCTCGACGTGGTCCGCTTCCTTCTGCAGCAGCGACTCCGGGATCAGCATCGGCATGTACACATTCTGCACGCCGGTCGCCTTGAAACGGCGGTCCAGCTCGTGCTGGATGTTCTCCCAGATCGCGTAGCCCGCCGGCTTAATGACCATGAAACCCTTGACCGAGGAGTATTCCATCAGCTCGGCCTTCTTCACGATATCGGTATACCACTGCGCGAAATCCGCGTCGCGCGAAGTGATCTGTTCCACAAATTTCTTATCAGCCATTGATCAGTTCCTCAGCTTTATCGGTTCTCTCCCACGGCAGGTCGATGTCGGTCCTGCCGAAATGCCCGTAGGCCGCCGTCTGCTTATAGATCGGACGGCGCAGGTCCAGTGTCCGGATGATGCCGGCCGGACGCAGGTCGAAGACCTTGCGGATCCGCCGGATCAGCTCTTCGTCGGGCAATGTTCCCGTGCCGAAGGTGTTCACATAGACCGAGACCGGGTTCGCGACGCCGATCGCGTAGGACAGTTCGATCTCCACGCGTTTCGCCAGACCCGCCGCGACGACGTTCTTCGCGACGTAGCGCGCCATGTAGGACGCGGAGCGGTCCACCTTCGTCGGGTCCTTGCCCGAGAAGCAGCCGCCGCCGTGGCCGCACGCGCCGCCGTACGTGTCGACGATGATCTTCCGGCCCGTCAGGCCCGAATCCCCGTGCGGTCCGCCGATGACGAACCGGCCGGTCGGATTGACGAAGAACTTCGTCCGGGCGTCCACCATCTCCTGCGGAAGGACCTTGTCGAACACTTCCCGGTGGACGTCTTCCTTGATCTGCTCCAGCGAGACCGCGTCGTCATGCTGCGTCGACAGCACGACCGTGTCGATCCGCACCGGGCGGTGATTCTCGTCGTACTCGACGGTGATCTGCGTCTTGCCGTCCGGCCGCAGGTACGGCAGCGTGCCGTTCTTGCGGACTTCGGTCAGCCGCCGCGCCAGCTTGTGCGCGGTCGCGATCGGGAAGGGCCTCAGCTCTTCCGTCTCGTCGCAGGCGTAACCGACCCTCATGCCCTGGTCGCCGGCGCCGATCGCGTCCAGCTCGTCCTCGGACATGCCGGCTTCCGCGCCGCACACGCCTTCCTTCAGCTCCAGCGCCTTGTCGACGCCGAGCGCAATGTCCGCGCTCTGCTCGTCGATCGCGACGATGACGGCGCAGGTGTCGCCGTCGAAACCGAATTTCGCGCGGTTGTAGCCGATCTCGTTGACGGTCTCGCGGACGATCCGCTGGATATCCACGTAGGCGTTCGTCGTGATCTCGCCCATGACCAGCACGAGGCCGGTCGTGCAGCAGGTCTCGCAGGCCACGCGGCTCATCGGATCCCGCCGGATCAACTCATCCAGAATCGCATCGGAAATCTGGTCGCAGATCTTGTCCGGATGCCCCTCCGTCACGGATTCGGATGTAAACAAAAAGTGATTTTCCTTCATGATCAGTCCCCTGACTCCTGTCTTCTGTATTCCAGGTTGGAGAACTTCGTCAGGTTCGGGACCCAGGCGAGCTCCACCGTACCGATCGGGCCATTTCTCTGCTTGGCGATGATGATCTCGGCGACGCCCTTTTTCGGTGTATCTTTATCGTAAACTTCGTCTCTGTAGATGAACATGACGACGTCCGCGTCCTGTTCGATCGCGCCCGACTCACGCAGGTCGGCGAGCATCGGGCGGTGGTCCTGGCGCTGTTCGGGCGCGCGGGACAGCTGCGAAAGCGCGATGACCGGCACGTTCAGCTCGCGGGCGAGCGACTTCAGGCCGCGCGAGATCTCGGAGATCTCCTGCTGACGGTTGTCGTTCCCGCGGCGCCCGCTGCCGGACATCAGCTGCAGGTAGTCGACGACGACGAGCTGCAGGCCGCGTTCCAGTTTATATTTCCGGCATCTGGAGCGCAGCTCGGCGACCGAGATGCCCGGGGTATCGTCAATGATCAGTTTCGCCTTCGCGACGGCGTCGGAGCCCGCGATGAGCTCTTCCCACTCGAGGGCGTTCAGGCTGCCCTTCTGCAGTTTCTGGGAATCGAGGTGCGACTCCATCGCCAGCAGGCGGCGGACCATCTGTTCGCGGCTCATTTCAAGCTCGAACATCGCGGTCACGTAGCCCTTCTTCGCGGCAATGTAGTCCGCGAGGTTCAGCGCGAACGCGGTCTTGCCCATGGACGGGCGGCCGGCGATCAGGATCAGGTCCGAATTCTGCAGGCCGGAGGTCATCTCGTCCAGATACTTGAAGCCGGTCGGAATGCCGGTGATGCCACCGCCGGAGCGCGCGGCTTCCTGGATGCTCCCGATGACGCGGATGACCGTCTGCTCGATCGGCTCGGACAGGCTGTCCGCGCGTTTCTCCAGCAGGCTGAACACTTCCTTCTCGGTCTGCTCCATGATCGCGGACGCTTCCTGCTTCTCGAGGTAGCACTCGTTCGTCAGGTCCTCGAGCGTCCGGATCGTCTTGCGCAGCATCGACTTGTCCGCGACGATCTGCGCGTAGGAGCGGATGTTCGCGGCCGTGAAGACCGAATTCAGCAGGTCCTTCAAAAACTCCAGGCTGTAGACCTCGGGCGGCACGTCCTTCGTCTTCAGCGCGTTCTGCAGCGTGACGATGTCGGTCGCCTTTCCGGCCTGGAACAGCTCCACGATCGTGTCGAACAGCACGCCGTAGCTGTGCTGATAGAAGTCGTCCTTCGTCAGCAGCTCTACCGCCGTGCCGATCGCATCCTGCGAATACAGCATCGATCCGATGACCGACTGCTCCGCTTCAATGCTGTGGGGCATGACCCGTTTGACTAATGCATCTTCTGTAGGCATGGTTATTTTCCCGAATGATTATTCTCCGACGACCCGCACGTTCAGCAGGCCGGTGACCTGCGGATGCAGCTTCAGCGGCACTTCGTACTTGCCGGTCTCTTTAATGACTTCCGGCAGGACGAGTTTCTTCTTATCCACGTCGAGGTTCAGCTGTTTCTTGCAGGCGTCCGCGATCTCCTTCGTCGAGACGGAGCCGAAGGCTTTCCCGTCCTTGCCGACCTTGATCGTGACCGTGATGCTCATGCCCGCCAGTTTCGCCTGCAGGTCCTGCGCGTCCTTCAGCCGCTGCTCCGCGACCTTCTCTTCATGCTTCTTCTGCAGCTTCAGGTCGTTCATGACGCGTGCGCTGGCTTCCGCCGCCTGCTTCTTCGAGATCAGGTTGCGCGCGTAGCCGTCTTTCAGCGTGACGACATCGCCTTTCTTCCCGACGTTCTTCACGTCCTGCAATAATACGACTTCCATGGTTCATTCCTCCTCGAGGACCGTCTTCAGCCGCTCCACGGCCTCTTCGACGGTACAGTCGGTAAACTGCGCGCCGGCAATGCTCATGTGCCCGCCGCCGCCGAGCTTCTCGCAGACGACCTGCACGTTCATTTCATCGATCGAGCGCGCGCTCAAAAAGATCTTCCTGTCATATTCCGTGAAGACGAACGACGCCTTCACGCCGCGGATCCGCAGCAGCTCGTTGGCGGCCTGGGCCGCGATGACCGTCAGGTCCGGATTGCCCGGATCCTTCGGGCAGATGCCGATGATGTAATGCTCCTTGTAGACCTGCGCCTTGCTCAGGATCTCGGTCCGCAGGCGGTAGTCTTCCTTCGTGTCGCGGAACAGCTTCCGGACGCGCGTGACGTCCGTGCCGCAGCGCCTCAAATACGCCGCCGCTTCGAACGTCCTGACGCCGGCCTTGCTCTCGAAGTTGCCGGTATCCATGACGATGCCCGCGTAGACCGCGTCGGCCTCCGCCGGCTTCAGCTTCAGATTGTCCGCGTA
>JAGDBR010000383.1 GCA_017958935.1 Lachnospiraceae bacterium
CCGGCTGGACCGGAACACCTGCGGCATCATGACCGGCGGCTTCTCGATGCGCGGCCTGCAGAACCTGACACAGATCTTCCGCGACCGGACGGCCGAAAAATACTACTATGCGGTCGTCAAGGGCATCATTGAAGAACCGAGCGAAATCTTCGGCTATCTTGAAAAAGAAGAGGAGACGAATACGGTCCACATCAGCCCCGTCGAGACGAACGGCGGCAAGCTGATCCACACGGTCTACGAGCCCGTGGGCTATTACCGGGGCGATAAAACGCCGATCGTCTACGGCACGGCGCTGTACATGCCCTACGACGTCGATAATCTGCGTTTTCAGGCGCCGGACGACGCTGTCCTTACACTTTTACGGGTGCAGCTGAAGACCGGCAGAACGCACCAAATCCGCGCTCACCTGGCGTCTCTCGGGCACCCGATCGTCGGCGACCCGAAATACGGCGACTTCAAGACGAACGCGCGCTACGGGAAACGCTACCAATGCCTGTGCGCCTACAAGCTCGTCATGCCCGAATGCGAAGAGCTGCCGGGCATCAGCGGCTGGACTTTCGAGATCGAGCCGCCGAAAGACTGGGTGTTCTGAAAACAAGCGTCCGAAAGGGAACGGGACATGGCGACCTGGAATTCGCGGGGGCTTCGCGGCTCCCTGCTCGAAGAAATGATCAACTACACGGTCGAGGATTACCGGAAGAAGGGGCTCGCGCTCATTCAGAAGGTGCCGACGCCGATCACGCCGATGGACATCGATCCGGAGACGCGGCACATCACGCTCGCGTACTTCGACAAACAGTCGACGGTCGACTACATCGGGGCCGTGCAGGGCATTCCGGTCTGTTTCGACGCGAAAGAGTGCGAGACGGACACGTTCCCGCTGGCGAACGTCCATGAGCACCAGCTGCAGTTCATGCACGACTGGGAAGCGCAGGAAGGCATCAGCTTCCTGATCATCTACTACAAAAAACGCGACGAAGCGTACTACCTCCCGTACCGCGACCTCCGGCGGTTCTTCGACCGGATGGAGAGCGGCGGGCGGAAGAGCTTCCGTTTCGAAGAGATCGACCGGACCTACAGGATCCGCGTCCAGAACAACGTCCATCTTCATTTCCTGGAGGCTTTGCAGCTCGACATCGTGAGCCGCGAAGACGCAGGATCCGAAGCGTAAAGGAAACCTTCACATGGCTTTCAGCAAGAGCAAAAAAACCAGCAAGAGAAGAGCGCTGCTCGAGCATTGGCAGCTGATCGGCATCGCGATCGCGCTGTTCGACGCCGTCGCGGTCTTCGCGTCGTATTTCCTGGTGCTGTGGCTCAGGTTCGACGCGCGCTATTCGATGATCAGCCCGCAGTACCTGGATGCCTTCTACCGGTTCATCCCGTACTACATCGTCGGCAGCATCATCGTGTTCTACTTCTTCCGCCTCTACAACGCGGTCTGGAAGTACGCAAGCTACACGGAAGCCGTCTGGTGCATCTCGGCGAACGTGGTCACGTCGGTCCTGCACGCGGTGCTGATCACGGTCTTCTTCCGGCGCATGCCGCTGTCGTATTACCTCGGCGGCGCGATGCTGCAGACGGTCCTGATCACGGGCATCCGCTTCGTTTACCGCATCTACGTGATGCTGCGGAACCATTTCAACCCGCCGGAGCAGGTCGAACGCGGCGACAA
>JAGDBR010000384.1 GCA_017958935.1 Lachnospiraceae bacterium
GGCGTCGGGATCTCGATCGGCCTTTCGGTCCTGCGCCTGATCTTCGGATTCTCCGTGGTGTATTATCTGATCCCCGGGTACCTGCTGTCGCTTGGCCTTTCATTCTTCGTGCCGAAGATCTACACGGCGATCGCGTTCGACTCCGGCGGCGTCGCGAGCGGCCCGCTGACGAGCAGCTTCATCCTGCCGATCATGATCGGCGCCTGCGTCGCGCTGCGCAGCGCGGACGCGGTGCTGGACTTCGCGTTCGGCGTCGTCGCGCTGGTAGCCATGACGCCGCTCATCACGATCCAGGCGCTCGGCTTCAAGGCCGTCGCGGCCCGGTTCGTGCGCCGGAAGGCGGCCGTCCGGAGGATCCTGTCCGAAGACGACGCGCAGATCATCTATTTCAGGTAAAGGAGGCGCACCGTGGAAGACAGAAGAGAAGAATTGAAAAACAGTCCGTCCGGCACGGCGAGCTTCGCACCCGAGAAACTGTACCTGCTCGTGACGGTCGTCCAGAAGGGAAAGGGGACGTTCTTCGCGGACTTCCTGCAGACCTTCGGCTCGAACCTGCAGGTCTGTATGGTCGGGACGGGAACGGCCCGGCAGGACCTCGTGGAGTTCCTGGGCTTAAAGGACAATAAACGCAGCGTGATCTTCGGCGTCGTGAGTGAAGAAAAACTGGATCCGATCCTGGAGGCGCTCGAAGACCGCTTCTATACGGTGAACGGCAAGACGGGCATTGCCTTCGCGGTCCCGCTTTCGAGCGTGATCGGCAAGCTGAGCTACGGTTTTTTGAGCAACGACCCGCGGATGGTCAGGGGGGAAGAAGCAAATGGATAAGAAATACGAAGCGATCTTCTGTGTCGTCAACGCAGGGTTCTCGGATAACGTCATGGCGGCGGCCAGAAAGGCCGGGGCAGGCGGCGGCACGATCCTGAAGGGAAGGGGCGCCGCGCCGCGGGAGGCGGAGGAGATCTTCAAGATCACGATCCAGCCCGAGAAAGAGATCGTCATGATCCTCGTGGGCGCGGACATCAAGGACCGGGTCCTGCGCGCGATCTACGACGAGGCGGGCCTCGGGTCCGCGGGCCAGGGCATCGCGTTCTCGCTCCCGATCGAGCGGGCGGTGGGCCTGAGCGATTACGCAAAAAAAGAAACGGAATGACGTGCCGCGAAAGGCGGCCGGGAGGACGGGGGACATCATGAATCAACAGGAAGAAACATTACAGGTGCAGGAAAGCAGCCGTGAAAAAGTCATTGTCAGGACCAGCGTCATCGGTATCCTGACGAATGTGCTGCTCGCGGCGTTCAAGGCGGGCGTCGGCGTCGTCTCGCATTCGATCGCGGTCATTCTGGACGCGGTCAACAATCTCTCGGACGCGCTGTCGTCGGTCATCACGATCGTCGGCACGAAGCTCGCGGGCAGGCTCCCGGACAAGAAGCACCCGCTGGGCTACGGCCGGATCGAATACCTGAGCGCGATGATCGTCGCGGGGCTCGTGCTCTACGCCGGCATCACGTCGCTCGTGGAGTCGGTGAAGAAGATCATCCGGCCGGAGACGCCGGACTACGGCACGGTCTCGCTGGTCATCATCGCGGTCGCCGTCATCGTCAAGATCCTGCTCGGGCGTTATGTGAAGGCACAGGGAAAGAAGGTGAAGTCCGGCTCGCTTGAAGCGTCCGGCTCCGACGCGCTGTTCGACGCCGTCCTGTCGGCCTGGGTGCTCGCGTGCGCCGTCATTTTCCTGCTGACGGGCCTGTCGCTGGAGGCGTACGTCGGCGTCGTGATCTCGGCCTTCATCATCAAGGCCGGCATCGAGATGATGATCGAGACGCTGAACGACATCCTCGGGGCCCGCGCGGACAAGGAGACCTCGCTGGGCATCAAACGGCTGCTGAA
>JAGDBR010000385.1 GCA_017958935.1 Lachnospiraceae bacterium
CGTTCATGAGCGAAGCCACGCCCTGCCTGCACAGCGACGGGAACCCCCCGCGGAAGATCTCTTTGAAATAGTAAAACTTAAAGGAAACGTCTTTGATCGAATACTTGACGTTGTCGCTGAAAACGCGAGTGCAGATCAGCAGGATCGCAAAGCTGACGCATTGACAGATCACCGTCGCCGCGGCGGCGCCCGCAACCTTGAAGCGCGGCACGAGCAGCGCGTCAAGCAGAACGTTGAGGACCGCCCCGGACGCCAGCCCGATCATCGCAAACATCGCGTTGCCCTGAAAGCGGAGCTGATTGTTCAGCACGAACGATCCGCACATGACCGGCGCGCCGACCAAGATGATGCGGATGTACGTGATCGCGTACGCGCGGGCGGCGGGCTCTCCCTTCGCGCCGCAGAACGTCGCGATCGGATCGATGAAGATCATCCCGAGGATCAGGATGAGGATCCCCGCCGCGATCGCGCCGTAAAAGCCGGTCGCGGCCATTTTCTTGCACTCGTCGTAGTTCTTCTTGCCGAGCGATCTCGAAATGAAACTGCCCGAGCCCTGCCCGAAATAGAAACCGACCGCCTGGATGATGTTCATCAGCGCAAAAGCGACGGTCACCGCGGCCGTTGCGTTGATGTCCTTCAGATGCCCGACGAAGATCGTATCCACGAGATTGTAGAAGGACGTGACGAGCATGCTGATCATCGTCGGCACCGCGAGCTTCAAGATCAGCTTCCGCACGGGCGCGGTCGTCATTTTTATATATTTTTCGTTTTGTGATTCGCTGGATCCGTCCATGTTTCTGTCCATCCGCAAAGGATGATCATTCTCCGGTGAGTTTTCTTGCCGCCTCGTCGGCGATCAGTGCGTTGACGACAGGCAGAAGATTTCCGCTGAGCTGATCGTTCAGCGTGTGAAGAGTCAGACCGATGCGGTGATCGGTGATGCGGCTCTGCGGGTAGTTGTAGGTCCTGATCTTTTCGCTGCGGTCGCCCGTTCCGACCTGTTCGCGGCGCTTTCCGGATATTTCCTCGTGCTGTTCGCGCTGCTTCATGTCGAAGAGCTTCGCGCGCAGGAGCTTCATCGCCTTGTCCTTGTTTTTGAACTGGCTGCGCTCCTCGTCGCACTCGATGACGATGCCCGTGGGCTTGTGCGTCAGACGCACCGCGGACTCGGTCTTGTTGATGTGCTGACCGCCGGCGCCCGAGCTTTTGCAGGACTCGATCACGATATCCGAGGGGTCGATGCGCACTTCGACTTCGTCCGCTTCGGGCAGAACGGCGCAGGATACGGTGGAGGTCTGGATGCGCCCCTGCGATTCGGTCACGGGCACGCGCTGCACGCGGTGAACGCCGCTCTCGAATTTGAAATGCGAATAGGCGCCGGCGCCCGAAACGAGGAAATCGATCTCGCGGTATCCGCCGAGCTCCGTCGGGCTTTCAGAGATCCTCTCGATCTTGTAACCCATGCGGTCGGCGTACATGCAGTACATCCTGAAAAGGTCCGCGGCAAAAAGCGCCGCTTCTTCGCCGCCCGCGCAGGCGCGCAGCTCGACCACGACGTTCTTATCGTCGAGAGGATCCTTCGGGATGAGCATGATCCGCAGTTCCTCAAGGAGCGACGATGCGCGTGCTTTCGCGGTCTTCAGCTCCTCTTTGGCGATCTCCTTCATTTCGGGATCGTCGCCCGACAGCAGCTCCTCCGCGTCGCGCGCGTCCTTTTCGGCGCGTTCATATTCGGCGAACTTCTCGCAGAGAGGCGAGAGATCGCTGTATTCTTTCATATATTCCTTATAGCGCGGGTCGCCCGGAGGGATCGCGCCGCCCGCGAGCAGATCGCCGAGCTGTTCGTAACGCTCTTTCGCGGCTTTCAGTTTTTCGATCATGTTTTATCCGTTCACTCTGATCTTTGAAAAGACCACGCCCACCGGCTCCCTGATGACCAGCGAGCATTCTCTGTCGGCGACGGTCGCC
>JAGDBR010000386.1 GCA_017958935.1 Lachnospiraceae bacterium
GCCCGAGGCCGATCGCCATGTCCGAATAGCCGGAGAAGTCGAAGTAGATCTGGAACGTGTAGGCGAGGGCGCCGATCCAGGCCGTCACGACGGAAATGTCGCTGCCGGCCGCATGGACCGTGTCGAACAGGGCGCCGACGAGGTTCGCGAGCAGCACCTTCTTCGCGAGGCCGTAGATGAAACGCATCGCGCCGCGCCCGAAGCGCGAAAGCGAGAGCTTCCGCCGGATCATCTGCTTCTCGATGTCCTCATAGCGGACGATCGGACCGGCAATGAGCTGCGGGAACATCGTGATATACGCCGCGAACGCGATGAAATTGCGCTGCACCGGGAACTTGCCGCGGTACAGGTCGATGTCGTAGGAGAGCGCCTGGAAGGTGTAGAACGAAATGCCGATCGGCAGGGCGAGCGTGCGGATCGGGACGTTCAGGCCGGTCAGGGCGTTGAAGTTCTCCATCAGGAAGCCGTAATACTTAAAGAAGCCGATGATGAACAGGTTCAGGATCACCGTGAAGACCAGGACCTGTTTTTTATATTTCGGATGATCGGCCATCAGCAGGCCCGACACGTAGTTCAAGATGATCGAGTAGATCATCAGGAGCACGTAAACGGGCTCTCCCCACGCGTAGAACACGAGCGAGCAGAGCATCAGGACGAAGTTTTTCAGTTTCTGCGGGACCAGGTAATAAAGGACCAGGGAGACCGGCAGGAAGAGGAAGAGGAAGGTGACGCTGCTGAATACCATGCCGTTACCTCCAGGTTTCCCGCGCGGCCTTGACGAACGCGTCCGCGTGTTCGCCGCAGGAGAAGATGATGTAGCGGCCTTCTTCGATCAGCTTCGCGCTGTTCAGCAGTTCGGTCTGGTTCACGCCGTAGCCGTCGAAGGCCTTCTTCTCGGCTTCGAGGCGCGCTTCGATCCCCGCGCGGACCGCGGGCAGCTGCGACGGGTCGGAGGTCTTGATGACCAGGAACTCATTGACCGACATCGTGTTGTCCGGGGCGAAGTAAAGATACTCGTCGTAGTCGCTCACGTTCAGGCCGAAGGCGCGTTTCAGGCGCATGTCCTTCGCTTCTTCGAGGCCGTCGAGGTCGCACGAAGCCAGGACGGCTTCCCGGACTTGGGCAAGCGGTACGTCTTTCGGTTCTTTTTTATAGAGCAGGAGGACCATCACGCCCGCGAGCAGCAGGACGAGCAGCACCTCTGCGAGGATCACTTTTTTCAAGGATTTATCCCCTTTTCAGACTAAAGAGCATTATAGCACAGGGCGGCGGAAATGAAAAGGAAAAGGCGCCCGAAAATAATTTTCGGGCGCGGGAAGGGGCGAGGCGGCTGCGGTCCGACGTTTTCGGACGGAAAGCCGTACGTTCTGTGACTGGCATGATGCGGCGATGGCGGTTATAATGCCCCTACGTTCGACGAAGGAGGCGGCCATGAAAGAATGGATCGGGATATTGGAGAAGGATCCGGCGTATGCCGAGGCGCTTTGCGGCCGGCTCAATGAAGACGGTGACTTTCCGTACCGCGCCGAGGTGCTGAAGGACAGGGAAGCGCTGCTGCCGCGCCTGAAGGAGGCACCGCCGGCCGTGCTGCTGCTCTCGACCGCGTGCGAAGACGAGGAAGTGCTGCGCGCGGACATCCCGAAGCCGGTCTTCCTGACGGACGTGAAGGGTTACGCCTCGATCCGGGGGATCCCGGCGCTGTTCAAATACCGGCCCGTTTCGGAATTGAAGGAAGAGATCCTGCGGATCGCGGCCGAGGCGCCGGCCTCCGGGTCGGGCACGGGCGCAGGGATACAGGGCAGGTGCGCCTTCGTGGGCGTCGCGTCGCCCTCGGGACGGGTCCAGAAGACGGCGTTCTCGCTGGTGCTGGGCACGCTGCTTGCGCAGAACGCGAACGTGCTGTACGTGAATCTTGAGCCCTGCAGCGGGTTTCAGGCACTGTTTGAGAAGACGTTCGAACGGGACCTGGCCGACGTGCTCTATCGGTATGAGGCCGGGGAGGAGGATCTGTGTCCGGAGGACTTCCTCGAGGATTTCCACGGACTGAAGATCCTGCCGCCCGCAGGCCTGCCGGAGGATCTGTGCCATGCGGCCCCGGATACGGTGCGGGATGCCGTGGCGGCCGCCGCGAAACGGCTCGGGGCGGACATTGCCGTCCTGGACCTGGGCCCGGACCTGCGCTTTACGGCGGCCTTTTTCCCGCTGCTGGAGAAGCTCTACGTGCCGGTGCTGCAGAACGCCGGGCAGGAAGGCAAACAGGAAGCCTTCCGGGCGTTCCTGGCGCGGCTTCGGGACGGGGCGGCCGGCCCGGAGACCGAGGAAGTCAGTCTTCCGCCGGTCCGGACCTTCGCGCGCGGCCGGGTCTATCTGGAGCGCCTGCTGTGGAGCGAGCTCGGAGACTGCGCGCGGCAGCTGCTGGGAGGCATTGCGTGAAAGAACTCCCCGTGCCGTACGGGGCGAAGCCGCCGGCAGTACGGGAACGGACGGCGAAGGAGGCGGTACCGGCGGTGCGGGAGAGTACGGTGCCGGTCGTGAAGGAGAATGCCGTGCCTGTGGTGCGGGAACGCGCTGCGGCCGGAGCGCGGGAACGAACGGCGCCGGCGGCGGGAAAAAATGACGCGGCGCTGCAGGAGGAACTGTACCGGGAGGTGCTCCGGCGGATCGACCTGAAGGAGGAGATCCGCGACGAAGAGCTGCTGAAGACGATCGATGAGGTCCTGTCGGACAGGACAGGCGGACGGGTGCTGACGAACACGCGGAAAAAACGGCTTCGGACCGTACTGTTCTCGTCGTTCAGGCGCTACGACATTTTGTCGCTGATCATGGACGACCCCGAGGTGACGGAGATCATGGTCAACGGACCTTCGGCGATCTATATCGAGCGCCGCGGACGGATCGAGCGCTATGACGGCGCGTTCACGACGCCGGAGAAGCTGCCGGACATCATCCAGAAGATCGCGTCTTCGGTCAACCGGCGGGTCAATGAGGCCTCGCCGCTGGCCGACGCGCGGCTGCCGGACGGATCCCGCGTGAACGTCGTCCTGCCGCCGGCCGCATTGGACGGACCGGCGCTGACGATCCGGCGGTTCCCGAAGGAGCCGCTCTCGATGGAACAGCTGACGGCGGCCGGAAGCCTGACGGAAGGCGCGGCGGAATTGTTGAAGGAAGCGGTCCGGGCACGGAAGAACATTTTCATCTCGGGCGGGACCGGAAGCGGCAAGACGACCTTTCTCGGCGCGCTGGCCGAGTTCATTCCGGAAGACGAGCGCGTGATCACGATCGAAGATTCCGCGGAGCTGAGGCTTCGGAACGTGCCGAACCTCGTGCGGCTGGAGAGCCGGCCCGCGAACCTGGAGGGACAGTACGGGATCACGATCCGGCAGCTGCTGCGGAACGCGCTGCGGATGCGGCCGGACAGGATCATTGTCGGCGAGGTGCGCGGGGAAGAGACGCTGGACATGCTCCAGGCCATGAACACCGGGCATGCCGGGTCGATGTCGACCGGGCACGGGAACAGCGCGAAGGACATGCTGACGCGGCTGGAGACCATGGCGCTGATGGGCGCGTCCGAGAGCGGGCTTCCGCTTATCGCGGTGCGCGCACAGATCGCGTCCGCACTGGACCTGATCGTGCATCTGAAGCGGGACGTTTCGGGGCGGCGCTTCGTCGAAGGCGTCTTCGAGGTCGGGACGCTGCAGGAAAGC
This sequence comes from Lachnospiraceae bacterium, assembly GCA_017958935.1. The sequence continues at coordinate 3,705 of JAGDBR010000386.1, forward strand.
GGCATCGCGCTGCGGCGGATCTGGCCGGAAGGGGGCGCGGAATGAGGCAGCCGAGAATGAACTGACGGCAGAAGGAAAGAGCCGAAGGCGGCGCGGAATGGACCGGAGACAGAGAGAAAGAGCCTAAGGCGGCGGAGAATGAGCCGAAGACGACAGAAAAAACAGGACAGCGGGAAGGAAGACCGGCTGAGGCCGGCGGAAGCGGCCGCGGCCTGCGCCAAGGCGCTGGGCATCCTGGCATTGCTTTCTTACGCGTTCTATGATTCGTGGCTGCCCTTTCTGCTCCTTGCGGGGCCTGCGGCGGCATTCTTTCTGAAGCGGGAAAAGCAGCGCCGGGCGCTTATGCGAAAGGAGCTGCTGAAAAAGCAGTTCCTCTCCGCGGGCGATCTCCTCTGCGATTATCTGCGGAGCGGATATGCGATCGAGAACGCGGTCCGGAAGAGCCTGGCCGAGCTTATCCAGTTGTGGGGCCCAGACAGCCCGATCGTACGGGAATGGGAAACGGTCGGCCGGGAACTGTCCATGGGAACGCCGATCGAGGCGTGTTTCCTGGACTTTGCCGGGCGGACAGGGATCGAAGAGATCCGGGATTTTGCGGCTGTTTTCGCGGCCGTGAAGCGGACCGGCGGGCAGATCGGCGACGTGCTGCATGCGGCGGCGGATCTGTTGTCGGAACGCTTCCGGACCGAGGAGCAGATCCGGACGATGATCGCGCAGAAACGTTTCGAGCAGCGGATCATGGACGTGATGCCGCTCGCGATCCTGCTGTACATCCGGCTGAGCGCACCGGAAATGGTGCGTATGCTGTATGCGACGCTGCCCGGACGGTTCGTGATGACGGGGTGCCTCGCGGTCTATGTGCTGGCGTTTTTCTGGGCGGAACGGATCGTCCGGATCGGGGCTTAGGGGGTGGCGGCATGGTCCTGACAGGAATGCTGATCGTATTGTTCATCTATGTGCTGGTCTTCCGGCGTCGTTACCGGCGGGCGGAAATGAAGGAACTGCAGCCGTCGGTACGGCTGCCGCTGATCCTCTGCACCTCGGCGGCCTGGGCCGCGGATATGGCGGACAGGCTGGCCGGAACCCTCGGACGGGGCGCGCAGGGCATGCGCGGGCTTCGTGCGTCAGACGGCCGCCGCCGGGTGCAGGAAGCCTTACTGATCACGGAAAAGGAGGCGGAAGCGGGCAGGATCCGCACGGCGGGCCTGGCGCTTTCGGCAGTGTTTGCCGGGCTGTGCCTGACGTTCCTGCTGCAGGCGTTCGGGCCGGGCGCCGAGCGGATCACCGAAGTCGAGCGGCCGGCGTTCGGCAGCGAGAAGACCGTGGAGGCAGAGGTGGATGACGCTGCCTTCTCTTTCTCGGTCTCCGGCCTGGATCCGTCCGCGGAAGAACTGGCCGCGGTGTTTGACCGGACGTTCGAGGAGGTCCTGCCGGAGATCCTGAACGGGAATCCTTCGTTTTCGGAGATCCGAAGCAGTCTCGGCTGCCCCGGGGAGGCCGGCAACGGCATTGAACTGTCGTATGAAAGCAGCGACATCGAAGTGCTGTCGGGCTATGGGCTCATCATGGCGGAGGAGATCCCGGAAGAGGGCCTCCCGGTAACATTCACGGTCACCCTGTCCTA
>JAGDBR010000387.1 GCA_017958935.1 Lachnospiraceae bacterium
AGGCCCGGCGTCGTGGACAGGACGATCACGGCGTTCAGGCTGTTCAGCCGCCCGAACATCCGGTTCCCGGTCCCGGCGAACTCCGCGCTGAAACCCGGCAGGGTGCACGAAAAGGCGGGATCGTCTTCGGAACCCGTCAGGTACAGGACCTTCCGGCCGCGTGCGGAAAGCTCCTTCAGCACAGGAAGGAACACGTTCCAGTAGCGCTTATTGTCCGAAAAAACGACGAAAGGCAGCCTGTCGGGGTCTTCCTTCGCCTTCCCCAGCAGCTTGAGCTTCAGCTTCATCACGCCGACGCGCACACCGTAGACCACGGCGCCGATCAGGCCCAGGAGCAGCGTGAACAGCATGCTGCCCGTACCGGGATCGATATACAGCAAAAAAGACGCGGGAGTCAGGCTTCCTGTCAGCAGGACGCCCGCCGCGTCGATCAGGCAATGAAAGACCAGGCCCGGCAGCACGCTCCCGGTCCGCAGCGCCAGGGCCGCGGACAGCGTTCCGAACGCGAACGCGGCGCCCGTCTGTACGAAAACACGGCCGGCTTCATAGCCGGCCGGAATATTCAGCAGGTGGAAGAGGGCAAAGACAGCCGCGGACGCGAGGATCTTCGTCCTGCGCGGCAGCGCGCGCATGCCCCCGAGCAATGCCCCGCGAAATAACAGTTCCTCGGATGCCGCATGTAACACCAGCGTTCCGAGCATCTCCATTCTCATGAGCGATCCTTCGGTTCAGGAGACGGCCTGTCCGCCGTCTCAGTATTTCTCAAATTCGGCAATGTTCTGCAGCATCCGGGCATACCGCTCCACGGCCCAGTCCTCCATCGGCTGGCCGTCGAAGGGGACGCGCGTCTTCGCCCAGAGCGTCCACAGATAATCCACGTAGATCTTGTTCGCCAGGAAATGCCGTCTGTCGCGGTCCGTCGGCGCATACCCCAGATAGGCTTCGAGCAGCAGATCGTCCCAGCAGGCTTCGAAGCCGGCCTCGATCGAGATGTCGGCGACGTCCCACATCCCGTCGTTCATGCCCGCGTACTCCCAGTCGATCAGGTAGAGGCGGTCGCCTCTGCCGACGACCCAGTTCTCGCACAGCGGGTCGTTGTGGCAGGGCACGCGTCCGGGATGGATCTCCGCGTCGGTCCGCGCCTTGATCCGCATGACCTTTTCCTTCTGCTCTTCGTAGTCGCCGGGCATCGGCACGTTCATGCCGAAAATGATCTTCTCATATCCCGCCGCCATGTCGAAGACTTCGAACGGCACGCCCGTGTCCTCGCCGCAGGTGTGGATCCTGCGGAACAGCTCCGCGGCCTGGCGGATGCGCTTCTCGTCGCGGAAGGCTTCCGCGGACATCGTGACCGCGTCCGGGACGTACTCCGTGACCTTCGATCCGTCGTCGCCGAAGAGCAGCATCTGCGCGTCGATGCCGAGCCGGCACGCGAGCGTAGTGCTGACCTTCTCGTCGCCGCGGACGATCATTTCCTCCGTTCCCTCGCCGGGTATCCGGACGACGAATTCCCGTCCGTCTTCCAGCACCGTGTGATAGGTATGATTGGTCAGGCCGCCCATCCGCGCGATCGACGCGCAGGCATCGTCCCCGACCGCCGTTTTCAGTAATTCAAAGATCCGCGGAACGTCCGCGGCCACGATCTTGCCCATATGCTGCATCACTCCCGATATGATTTTAGGCTCTGTGCTGCCCGTTCAAACAGTCCTTACCATTGTACAACATCCGGCAGAAATATCAAGCCCTTCTTCGGGCCGCGCGCACTGTCACAAATACTTGAGAAGCGCGTCCCGGACGCCGTCCATCCGCGGATCCGACAGCCCGAAATCCATCTGCTGGTAGCTCCAGGCGGCGCGG
>JAGDBR010000388.1 GCA_017958935.1 Lachnospiraceae bacterium
CGCTGCTGGACGCGATCCGTTCGACGCACGTCACGGACCGCGAGGCGGGCGGCATCACGCAGCACATCGGCGCGTACATGGTCGAGTGCAACGGCGAGCCGATCACCTTCCTGGACACGCCGGGCCATGAGGCCTTCACGGCCATGCGTATGCGCGGCGCCCAGGCGACCGACATCGCGGTGCTGGTCGTCGCGGCGGACGACGGCGTCATGCCGCAGACCGTCGAAGCGATCAACCACGCGAAGGCTGCCGGCGTCGAGGTCATCGTCGCGATCAACAAGATCGACAAGCCCGCGGCCAACATCGACCGCGTCAAGCAGGAACTGACCGAGTACGGCCTGATCCCGGAGGACTGGGGCGGCTCGACGGTCTTCGTGCCGGTCTCCGCAAAGACGCACGAGAACATTGACCGCCTGCTGGAGATGATCCTCCTCGTTACCGAGGTCATGGAGCTGAAGGCAAATCCGAACCGCGAGGTCCGCGGCATCGTCATCGAGGCGAAGCTGGACAAGGGCCGCGGCCCGGTCGCGACGGTCCTCGTGCAGAAGGGCACGCTGAAGGTCGGCGACTTCGTGTCGTGCGGTTCCTTCTACGGCCGTGTCCGTGCGATGCTCGACGCGGACGGCGGACAGCTGAAGAAGGCGACGCCTTCGATGCCGTGCGAGATCCTCGGTCTGAACAGCGTCCCGAACGCCGGCGAGATCTGCGTGGGCCATAAGAACGAGCGCGATGCCCGTTCCTACGCGGAGACGTTCATTGCCGAAGAAAAGAAGAAGATGCTGGCCGAGACGAAGAAGCGGCTCACGATGGACTCCCTGTTCGCGGAGATCCAGGCCGGCAACGTCAAGGAACTCCCGATCGTCGTCAAGGCCGACGTGCAGGGTTCCGTCGAGGCGGTCCGCTCGTCGCTTGAAAAGCTGTCGAACGAGGAAGTGGCCGTCAAGGTCATCCACGGCGGCGTCGGCGCGATCAGCGAATCCGACGTGTCCCTGGCTTCCGCCTCGAACGCGATCATCATCGGCTTCAACGTCAAGCCCGATAACCAGGCGAAGCAGCTTGCCGACGCCGAGAACGTCGAACTGAAGCTGTACCGGGTCATCTACCAGGCCATCGACGACGTCGAGGCGGCCATGAAGGGCATGCAGGCGCCGAAGTACGAGGAGAAGATCCTCGGCCATGCGGAGGTGCGCCAGCTCTTCAAGGCGTCCGCGATCGGCACGATCGCCGGCTCCTACGTGCTGGACGGCACGTTCGAGCGCGGCTGCGACGTGCGCGTGAAGCGGAACGGCGAAGAGATCTACGACGGCCCGCTGGCTTCGCTGAAGCGTTTCAAGGACGACGTCAAGGAGGTCCGCGAGGGCTTCGAATGCGGCATCGTCCTGACGAAGTTCAACGACATCCAGGAAGGCGACATCATCGAAGCCTACAAGATGGTCCAGGTCGAAGTGAAGTAACGGGTCTTCCCGTTGGTTTGAATAAGGAGTGCCATGCGAAAAGGCAGCATTAAAAACACGCGGATCAACGCGGAGGTCATGCGGACGCTTTCGGAGATCATCCGGAGCGGGCTGAAGGACCCCCGCATCCATCCGCTGACAGGCGTCACCGGCTGCGAGGTCACGCCCGACCTGAAGTACTGCAAGGTCTTCGTGTCGGTGCTCGGGACCGCGGAAGAGAAGGCGGAGACGATGGAAGGCCTGAAGAAGGCGTCGCCGTTCATCCGGCGCGAACTCGCCCGGACGGTCAACCTCCGCAACACGCCCGAACTGCGGTTCATCGAGGACAACAGCGTCGAGAACGGCATGTACATGTCGAAGCTGATCGACGAAGTGAAGGCGCACGACGACGAAGTCATCGCGGCGCGCGGTGACGAAGAGACAGCGGAAGATGACGAAGAAGATTTCTGATTTCATTACAGAAGATGTGAAGACAGTCGCCGTTGCGGGACATTTGCGCCCGGACGGCGACTGCATTGGTTCTGTGACGGCTGTCAGCCGGTATCTGAAGGACCTGTTCCCGGCCCTTGAGGTGCGGACGTTTTTGCAGGACGCACAGGAGGAGCTGGACTTTCTGAAGGAAGGGCTTCAGACGGACGGTACGGACGGGGACGGCACGGTCTTTGACCTGTGCATCCTGACGGACGTATCGGACGCATCGCGCATCGGCGCCGGAAAGAACGCGTTCGCGAACGCGCGGCATACGGTCGTCATCGACCATCATCTGTCGAACGCAGGCTTCGGGGACGAGAATTACGTCTTCCCGGAGGCTTCCTCGGCCTGCGAGGTGCTCTGCGGCATGATGGACATGGAGAAGGTCTCTTACGGGACGGCGGTCTCCCTGTTCACGGGCCTCGTCCACGATACGGGCGTGTTCCGGTACAGCTGCACGGGCCCTCAGACGCTTGCGTACGCGTCCGTACTGATCGCGAAGGGCATCCCGTTCACGGAGATCATCGAGGATTCGTTCGTCTCGAAACCTCGAGAGCTCATGCTGTTCACCGCGGAGGTGGACCTGCATTCGTGCTTCTTCGAAGAAGAGCGGGTACTCGTCGGCGCGGCAAGCCTCGAGCTGCAGGACGCTTATGGCGTCAGCTACATGGAGATCGGCGGCGTGCCGGCCCATTTGAACGAAACAAAGGAAGCGGAAGTGACCGTATTCTTCTACGAACTGAACGAAGGGGAGTGGAAGGCGTCCGTCCGGTCGCACGGAAATGTCAATGCGGCCTCGCTGGCCGCGCGTTTCGGCGGCGGCGGGCATGCGCGGGCGGCCGGTTTCGAATGGAACGGCGACGTGCAGGACGGCGTCGACGCGGTCCTGAAAGCCGTCCGGGAAGCGCGGGACGAATGAACGGGATCGTGATCGTCGACAAGCCGCGCGGCTTCACGTCCTTCGACGTGTGCGCGCTTGTCCGGAAAA
>JAGDBR010000389.1 GCA_017958935.1 Lachnospiraceae bacterium
ACCTCGATGAGCGCGGTGGCTTGTCCGCGGCCGATGCCCTTTTGCTCCCGGGTGATACAAATGGAACCGCCGCCGATGCCCACCTTGACGAAATCCGCGCCGCAGTCCGCCAGGAAGCGGAAGCCTTCTTTATCCACCACGTTGCCGGCGCCGACCCTGACGCTGTCGCCGTAGGTTTCGCGGATCCAGTCGAGCGTGTACTCCTGCCATGCGGTGAAACCGTCGGAGGAATCGATGCAGAGCACGTCCGCGCCCGCTTCCAGCAGGGCGGGGATGCGCTTCTCGTAGTCGCGGGAATTGATGCCCGCGCCGACGATGTAGCGCTTCTGGTCATCCAGCAGTTCGTTCGGGTTCTGCTTATGGTCGGCGTAGTCCTTCCGGAACACGAAATAGCAGAGCCGGCCGTTCTTGTCGACGATCGGCAGCTGGTTGACCTTGTTGTCCCAGATGATGTCGTTAGCGTCCTTCAGGGACGTGTCGTCCGGGGCCGTCACGAGTTTTTCGATCGGCGTCATGAAATCGCGGCACGGCGTGTCGGGCGCCATGCGGCTGACGCGGTAGTCTTTCGACGTAATGATGCCGAGGAGTTTTCCGTGCGCGGTGCCGTCATCGGTGACCGCGACGGTGCGGTGGCCGGTGCGCTCGACGAGGTCCAGCATGTCGCTCAGCGTGGCGTCGGGCGTCACGTTCGAGTCGGACTCCACGAAGCCGGCCTTGTAGTTCTTCACGCGGGCGACCATCGCCGCTTCGCTCTCGACGGACTGCGAGCCGAAGATGAACGAAACGCCGCCTTCCTTCGCCAGCGCGATCGCGAGCGTGTCGTTCGAGACCGACTGCATGATCGCCGAGGTCATCGGGATGTTCATGACGATCGGAGACTCCTCGCCCTTTCTGAACTTGACGAGCGGGGTCTTCAGGGAAACGTTCGCGGGAACGCAGTCTTCCGAGGTGTAGCCCGGGATCAGCAGGTATTCGCTGAAGGTATGGGAAACTTCATTGCAGAAAACAGCCATTCGAATCCTCCGTTTTAGTTTTTCCTGTTCTGGCGGCGGCGCCTTCTTTCACGCCGGCGCTTGCGCTGCTGGTAATTCTTGTATGCCATCCAGCCGACCGCGGCTCCGCCGAGCAACAGGAGCACGCCGGCGACGATCAGGATGATCTGTCCCGCGGTGAGCGGTTTTTTCTCATTGTTCTCGTTCCCGCCCTTCGACGGCGCGACGCTCGTTTCCGGCGCTTTCGTCGTCTGGATCTCCTGCGTTTCGGACGGAGATTCCGCGGACTCCTGCGGCGTTTCGCTGACGCTCTCAGTCACATCCTCTGTCGGGGCTTCGGTCGTCGGTTCCTCGGTAGGCGCCTCTGTCTCCGTCGGAGGCGGCGTCGGCGCGGGGTGCAGGACGCTGTCGATGCGCGGCAGGAACTTGTTCACGTACCACTCCTGCTTGAAGTGGATGTTGTCGCCTTCGATGATGTCCGCGTCGCTGTACAGGTCGGTGATGTCGACGAAATGGTAGCCGTTCGCGGCGCAGTAGGCGGCGAGTCCCTGGTTGTACCGGGCGATGTTCTCGTTCTGACCTTCGTAATAGTCTTTTTCCTGCGGGGTCGTGGTCAGGACGGAAAGAATGTAGATCTCCGCGAAGTTGTTCTCTTCGTGGAACGTGATGATCAGGTCGTCCATGTGGCGGACGAAGTCTTCGTAGTCTTCACGGTCGCCGACCTGGACGTCGTTGATGCCGTACCAGAAAACGGCCTTCGGACGCTTCTGGTAGCCGGCCATCCAGGCGTCGTCGAACGCGGGCTTCTGGGTCGTCAGGACCGCCCACGTCGCGTAGATGTCCGTGTCCTTCAGGAGCGCGAACTCGTAGCGGCCGCCGGTGCCCATCGTCTTGATCCGGGAGTCGCCGATGAAGGTCGTGTCCGAGAAGTCGTAGTCCGCTCTGACGGTCAACGTGCCGGCACCGGAGAAGAGCCCGAGCACGAGGCCTGCCGCCAGCAGCAAAGCATAGAATCGACGTTTCATTTTTCCACCTGTTTCTTTCTTTTTTCAGTCCGTTCCGTAAAGGAACGCCCCGCAGTTTATTACCCTTAATCTTACCCAATCCTTGCAAAAGTGTCAACAAGGGTTTATCATAAAAACAGCCCTTCCGTGCACGGAAAAGCGGCTTTTCAAACACGTTTTGGGAGGATGAGATGAGTATCGATCTGTACGCGCACAAACACCCCGGCAGACCGGACGTTCCGTGGGACGTTTACCCCCGTCCGAAGATGGTCCGGAACTCTTTCCTGAACCTGAACGGCGAGTGGACGTTCTGCGACGCGAAGATCACCGTGCCGTTCTGTCCGGAGTCCGCGCTGTCGGGCCTCGGCATCCTGCTCGACGACGGCGACGTGCTGTTCTACGAGCGGACGTTCACGCTGCCGGACGGCTTTAAGAAGGGCCGCGTCCTGCTGCATTTCGGCGCGGTCGACCAGGTCGCCGACGTCTACCTGAACGGATTCTTCTGCGGCCGGCACGAGGGCGGCTACACGCACTTTTCGTTCGACGTGACGGACAAGCTGACGGACGGCGAGAACCATCTGAAGGTCCGCGTCGAGGACCGGCTGGACGACGGCGTCTTTCCGTACGGCAAGCAGCGGCACAAGCGCGGCGGCATGTGGTACACGCCGGTCACCGGCATCTGGCAGACGGTCTGGATGGAGTGCGTGCCGGACCACCACATCCGCGACATCCTGATGCGGACGGAGGGCAACCGCGTGCACATCGCGCTGCAGACGCAGGGGGAAGCGAACGCGATCCTGTACTTCGACGGGCAGGTCTACCGTTTCACGGAAAAGATCGACTTCGAGGTCGAGGACCCGCATTACTGGACGCCCGAGGACCCGTACCTGTATGAGTTCGGCATCGACTTCGGCGCCGACCACATCGAATCCTACCTGTGCCTCAGGGACGTTTCGGTCGGCGAAGCCGGCGGCGTGCCGCGCCTTCTTCTGAACGGGCAGCCGTACTATTTCCACGGCGTGCTGGACCAGGGGTATTTTTCGGACGGCATCTACACGCCGGGCGATCCCGAAGCCTACCGCCGGGACATCGAACAGATGAAGGCCTGCGGCTTCAACATGCTCCGCAAGCACATCAAGATCGAGCCCGATTATTTCTACTATCTGTGCGACAAACTCGGCATGGCGGTCTTCCAGGACATGGTCGAGAACGGGAAATACAGCTTCCTGCGCGACACCGTCCTGCCGACGGTCATCCCGAAGCGTCCGGTCGACGATACGAAGCTCCACACCGATCCCGTCACGCGGGAAACGTTCCTGAAGTCGGTGCGCGCGACGGTCCGGCAGCTTCGGAACTTCGGCTGCATCGTGTACTGGACAATCTTCAACGAGGGCTGGGGCCAGTTCTGCGGGACGGAAGTCTACCGCTATCTGAAGAAGCTGGACAGGACGCGGATCGTCGACACGGCGTCCGGCTGGTTCTCCGGCTGCGAGAGCGACGTGCATTCCGCGCACGTGTATTTCAGGAAGGTCACCATGAAGAAGACCGGGAAGCCTTTCGTGCTCTCGGAGTACGGCGGCTACGCCTGGCGCGAGGAAGGGCATTCCTTCAATGAAAAGACGCACTACGGCTACCGGGATTTCAAGACGAAGGAAGCCTACCGGGAAGGGTTGCTGACGCTGCTTGCACGCGACGTGCTCGCGCACATTCCGGAAGGGCTCTCGGCCGACGTCCTGACCCAGCTTTCGGACGTAGAGGACGAGATCAACGGGCTTATGACCTATGACCGCGAGGTACTCAAGGTGGATGCCGGGGAACTTCGGGAAATTGCCGAAAAAATGAAAGAAGCGGTCCGAAAGGTCGTCGAAATTCACAGTTGACTTCCCGGTAAAAAAGGAATAGTATAGATAAAAATCGCAAGAAGGAGCGCAGTCATGTCATTCGCAACGAAGTACTACTATTATTACAGCGTCGATCGCCTGTGACATGTGAACTGCGGTTATCCGGTACATATCAACAGACGGTCTTATTGAAGTGCAAACTTTTCTAAGACCGTCTTTTTTTATTCTCTTGCGGCAAAAAGGGGCAGGACGGAAGGCCGCCTGCAAAGACCTGAAAGGAAGGAATCGTTATGGCAGTTAAAATCATTCTCATCGCACTGTTCTTCGCGGTCATGATCGGCATCGGCATTTATTGCAGACGCTCGGCGGCGGACGTCTCCGGCTTCGTGCTGGGCGGCCGGAAGGTCGGCCCGTGGCTGACGGC
>JAGDBR010000390.1 GCA_017958935.1 Lachnospiraceae bacterium
ACCCCGGTCTCGGACAACGTTTCCGGCCAGTGCCGCGGCATCCTGCTGCGCGACGAGACGGTCGTGAACGCGCCGGCATCAGGCTACGTGAATTATTACGCGGTCAATTCCGAGCGCCTTGCGAAGGGCTCCCTCGTGCTCACACTGGACGAGCAGGGGACGCTGAAAGACAAGCTGCACCAGTTCTATTACAATCAGGAAGTGCTGACGAAAGGCAGTACGAAGATGATCCGGAACGTGATCCGGTCGAGTACCGACGCGATCACGACCGCCGATTTTTCCACGGTCTACTTCGCGAAGGCGGACATCCAGTCCACGATCTTCGAATGTCTGCTGCGCGACGGCGGCGACACCTTCCTGAAACGGATGCAGGACGTCAACTACGTGACGGTGGAGACCGAAGAGACCGGCTTCTTCATGACCTGGAAGGACGGTTACGAAGCGGTGACTGCGGAGGATCTGCGCGAATCGGATTTCGACGAAGACGAATACGCCCGGACCGTCCGCTACGGGAACGAGCAGCTCAAGACGGGGGATTTTGCCTATAAACTGGCGCAGGACAACGCATTCACGCTGGCGTTCCTCATGGATGAAGAACTTGCGGACACCCTGCGCGACAGGACGTCCCTGTCCGTCCGGATGGCGGACGGCGTCGAGATCGCCGGCAGCTTCACCGAAATGACGACGCCGGACAAAAAGACGCTCGGCGTGCTGCGTTTCCAGAAATACGGACTGAACTATCTGAGCGAGCGTTTTGCTTCGTTCGAGATCCTGGACCGCCAGGTCCGCGGCTATAAGATTCCGGAGAATACGCTGATCCGGAAGGATTTCTTCGTCGTCCCGGTCGAATACATCACGCAGGGCGGCTCGTCCAACGCGGACGGCGTGCTCGTCGAGACGGACAAGGAACCGCGGTTCGTGCCGTGCACGGTCCTGAAGAAGGGTGCAGCCGACGAGAACAGCGTCGTGAAGGACGATGACGTCGTCTACATTTTCGCGTCGGCCCTGAACGCCGGCGATGTCCTGATCGGCATGGTGACGGACGAGGCGACGGGACGCACCGAGAACGTCCGGACGACGCTCGGCGTCATGGCGTCCGTCGAGGGCGTCTATCAGATCAACAGCGGCTTCTGCGTCTTCAAACCGGTCGTGCGGCTGTCCGATTCGATCGAGACGGCCTACGTGATCGTGTCGCCGCGCGTCGCGGGCGGCATCCAGCCCTACGACCGCATCGTCATGAACGCGGAAAAGTACGACGAACACGAGATCCTTGCGAGGTAAGACCGATGGATGAACTGAAAGAACGGTATGAACGCGTGCGGGAGCGGATCGCCGCCGCCTGCGAAAGGGCCGGGCGGGACCCGGCGGACGTCACGCTGATCGCGGTCTCGAAAACGAAACCGGTCGACATGATGCGGGCGTTCTACGCGCTCGGGCAGCGGGACTTCGGCGAGAACCACGTACAGGAGCTCGTCGCGAAGGAAGCCGTGTTCCCGGAAGCAAACTATCACATGATCGGCCACCTGCAGACGAACAAGGTGAAGCAGGTCGTCGGGAAGACGGTGCTGATCCATTCGGTCGATTCCGTGCATCTTGCGGAAGCCGTCTCGAAGGAGTCCGTCAAAAAGGGCCTGACGAGCGC
>JAGDBR010000391.1 GCA_017958935.1 Lachnospiraceae bacterium
GTATCTCCGAAATGGTGTTTAGCCAGATGCTGGCGGCAATGCTTGCGGACGGCATCCTGTACATTATCATCTGTTTCCTGTGCAAAAGCGCACAGTCCATCCTGCCGGGACTGGCAGCGATCGCGGGACAGGCCGTGCTGGCAAGCCTCTGGTCTGTTTTGGCGCACAACTGGTATTTCTGGAAGTTCCCCCCGAAGAACGCATATATCGTCTATGACGAGCGGGAAGGCTTTGAAAGCCTTCTGCATCAGTACAGTCTGGTGCGGAAATTCAAGATAACGAAGACGTTTACGGCGGAAGAGGTCGTTAACGACGTGACGCTGCTGGACGGTGCCGAGGATGTGTTCTTAAGCGGTGTGCACAGCCATGACCGGAACATCATCATCAAGTACTGCACGGCGCAGAACATCAATGCATTGCTGATTCCGCGGATCGGCGATGTCATCATGAGCGGTGCTCACCAGATGCACATCATGCATCTGCCGGTCCTGATGGTCTCGCGTTACCGCCCGACGCCGGAGTTCCGCATCGTGAAGCGGGCTTTTGACATCCTGATGAGCCTTTTCCTGCTCATTCTGTTCAGTCCCGTACTGATCGTGACCGCGATCGCCGTGAAGGCTGACGGCGGGCCGGTCTTCTATAAGCAGAAGCGTCTGACGCGGAACCGTGCGGTCTTTGAGGTCATCAAGTTCCGCTCCATGCGTGTCGACGCGGAAAAGGACGGCGTCGCGCGGCTTTCGACCGGTGAGAACGATGACCGCATTACGAAAGTCGGCCGGATCATCAGAAAGTTCCGCATCGACGAGCTGCCCCAGCTTTTCAATGTCCTGAAAGGGGACATGAGCCTCGTCGGACCGCGGCCGGAGCGTCCGGAGATCGCCGAACAGTATGAGAAGGAGATCCCGGAATTCGCGCTGCGCTTACAGTGCAAAGCGGGTCTGACCGGTTATGCGCAGGTCTACGGCAAGTACAATACGACGCCGTATGATAAGCTTATGATGGACCTGATGTACATCGCGGATCCGAGTCTTGTTGCCGATCTGCGTATCATCCTTGCGACGATCAAGATCCTTTTCGTTCCCGAAAGCACCGAAGGCGTGGTGGACGGACAGGTGACGGCGATGGATCAAAAAACGGACAAAGAAGAGTAAGTCGTTCATACTTATAACACAGGTTTCTTGTAGGATTTCAATAGGACTGTTAAGAGGCCTCGTGCCGTGATCAATGGATGCGGGAGACAGAATGCCATGAACAAGTATAGGAGAAAATCGAAGAAAAAACTGAACACGTTGCTGACTGTGCTGATCGTGATCGCAGTGATCCTTTTAGGCATAGTGGGCTTTGCATTCTGGAAGCTGAGAGACCTGCACAAGCAGTCGAATTATACGCCGGATGAAAGTGTTCCTTACACGATCGATCATTCCGAGGAAGCGTCGCTGGAGAGCGAGTATGCCGACATCGATTTCTTCCCGGAGATTCCGGAAAGAGAGAAGCATAAGACCAAACCCGTAGAGCCGGAACCCGTAAAGGCGAAGACCTACAACCTGCTTCTGGTCGGTGTGGACCGGCGCGACAGGACGTGGAACGGCAACTCGGATTCGATGATCCTCGTCACGGTGAATCAGGATAAGCAGATGATCTATCTGACATCCTTCCAGCGGGACCTTTATGCGGACATCGACGGCGTCGGCGTGCGGAAACTGAACCATGCGTATGCGGTCGGCGGCGGCCCGCTGCTCGTACAGACGATTCGGAAGAATTACGGTGTGCAGATCGATAATTACGCGTCCGTGGACTTCTTCAGCATGATCGAGATCATCGACATGTTCGGCGGTGTAGACATCGAAATCACTGCGGATGAAGCAAGAATCCTCAACGCATTCATGAATGGATTTGCTGAAACTTACAATATCGCAACAGTAAACAATGTTTCCATGGCCGGCGGTATGACACATATGGATGGCTTGGCAGCAATGAGCTACTCGCGGAACCGTTCGATCGGCAACGATTCCGCCAGGACCCAGCGTCAGCGGAACGTCATCCAGGCGGCCATCCGGAAGGCGCGGACCATGAGCATCTCGGATCTTCTGAAGAAGATCGAAGAGATCGTTCCGCACGTGCTGCACAACATTTCGAACGATCAGCTGATCAAGCTGCTGCAGATGGTGCCGTCCGCGCTGAAGTATGACACGCAGGAAGTGCGAGTCCCGTTCGACGGCATGTATAAGAGCTACAATGAGATCAAGACGCCGTACAGCATGGAAGAGACCCGGGCGAAGATCAGGGGCATCATTTACGGCGAATGATGAAGCGGTAAGAAGGGCCCCGGGGGAGCGGAGGAAACGATGGAACAGATCCGTGCGATCCTGAATTATATACAAGAATTCAACATCGTCAGCGTCATTCTGAGGATCCTGCTGGCTGTGATCGCCGGCGGCGTGATCGGCAGCGAGCGGGGACGCCACGGCAGGGCGGCGGGCTTCCGCACGCACATCCTGGTGTGCCTGGGCGGGGCGATGACCTCGCTTTCCAGCATGTACGTGGCGGTCGTTTCCGGCATGCCCGGCGACGTTTTCCGGATCTCGGCGCAGGTCATCTCGGGCATCGGCTTCCTCGGCGCGGGCATCATCCTCGTCAAGAACAA
>JAGDBR010000392.1 GCA_017958935.1 Lachnospiraceae bacterium
GCCGTGGAAGGCGCCGGCCATGAAGGGATTGTCCTCGACCGCATTGCAGAATGTCACGAGCTTCGCGTTCCCGAATCCGCTCTTGTCTGCCGTGCGATCCGCCGTTTCCTTAATGATCCGGCCCATCAGCGCGACTGCGTCCATGTTGATGCCCGCGCGCGTGGAACCGACGTTCACGCTCGAGCAGACGATGTCCGTTTCCGCGAGGGCGCGCGGGATCGAGGCGATCAGCTTCCTGTCGCCCGGCGTGAAGCCCTTCTGCACGAGCGCGGAAAAGCCGCCGACGAAGTCGACGCCGCATTCCTTGCCGGCTTTGTCGAGCACCTTCGCGAAATCCGTATAGTCTTCCGCTTCCGTGCTGCCCGCGACGAGCGCGACAGGCGATACCGCGATCCGTTTGTTCACGATCGGGATCCCGAATTCCTGCTCGATCTGCGTCCCGACCCTGACAAGATACTCGGCTTTCTTCGTGATCTTGTCATAGATCCTCGCGAGGCTCCGCGCCGCGCTTTCGGACGCGCAGTCCAGCAGCGAGATGCCCATCGTGACCGTCCGGATGTCGAGATGCTCCTTGTCGATCATGCGGATCGTATCCAGAATGTTGTTCTGACTGACCATGCCGCCTCCCGTCACAGTTTGTGCATCGCGTCGAAAATGTCGGTGCGCTGGATGCGGATCGTCAGTGCCCGCTCTTCGCCGTAGGCTTTCAGCACCTGTGCGAGCTCGCCGAACGGCAGGACCGCCTGATCGACGTCGACGACCATCATCATCGTGAAATAGCCGTCCAGGATCGTCTGACTGATGTCCAGCACGTTCACATTCTGCTCGGCAAGGCATCCGCACACGCCGGCAATGATCCCGACGCGGTCGTGTCCGAGGACCGTTAAGATCGCTTTTTTCATGTCTGTCTCCGTTTTCTGTTCCGGCCGCAAGGCCGGTCCGTTTATCTTTAGCGCGCCGCGTCCTGCAGCGTCCGCTCAGAACCGCCTGCCGTCGTCGGCAAGCGCTTTCAGCACGCCTTCGTCTTCTCCGTACAGTTCCGTCCGCTCGATGTCGAACAGCAGCCGGGCGTTCTCCGGCCCTTCCTGCCGGTAAAAGGTCTCCATCACGAGCTCCGGCTTCAGATTCGACAGCGAACCCGTGTCGAGCCGCATGAAGACCGCGTCCCCGCGCCGCTCCAGCAGCCGGATCTGCTTTTTCAGGTCCACTTCGAGCCGGCCGGTCTTCGTCTTTTTCTCGGTCACGATCGATTCGTCCGCGTAGAACGCGAAGAACCGTTCAAACCAGGCGTCGATATCCGCGGGAGCCGTCCCTTCCCTGAACGATACGAGGTAGTCCGCCGCGGTCAGCCGGCTCATCGCGTTCTTCGCGTCGTCCGGCAGGATGCGCGCGTCCGAAAGCTGCAGCTCCGGCGTCGAATGCGCGTTGAACAGGGCGAGCAGCTCGTCCGCCCCGCTCAAAGGCCGGAACGCGCCGTCTTTTCCGCGCGCGGACAGCGTTTCGAACTCGACGTCCACGTATTCCGCCGTGCTCGTCAGCCCCACGCCCAGCGGCGTCGCGAACGACATCAGCTGGTGCGGCGAAAAGCCCTTCGAATAAGCGATGTCGAAGCCGGCGCGCCGGTGGATCTTCTGGAACGTGCGCATCACGTCCAGATGGCCGATGTACTGGAGCGTGCCGGTCTTCGAGAACTTAAGCCTGATCTTCAAAGCAGACACCTCCCCCGTAGCATCGCGCGCCGCAGCCGGCGCATCTTTCGCGGCAGTTCGGGGTCACATGCCCCTCTTTGGCCGCCTTCCATTCGCGCTTCAGGAACGCCTTCGTGACGCCGATGTCGATAAAGTCCCACGGGAAGATCTCGTCTTCCCCGCGTTCCCTGCAATTGTAAAAGTCCAGCGAAATGCCGCATTTTTCGAAGCATTCCATCCAGACGTCGTATTTCATCTGATCCGACCACGCGTCGTACATGCAGCCGTTCTCGTAGGCCATCAGGATCGCCTTGCCGACGCGCCGGTCTCCGCGGGCGAACACGCCCTCGAGCTCCGTCTGCAGGTCGTTGTGATAATGATAGGACAGCGACTTCCGGTTCAGCTGCTCTTTCATGCCGTCCTTGACGAGCATCGCGCGGCGGATGAATTCCTCCGGCCGCATCATCGGCGCCCACTGGAACGGCGTGAACGGCTTCGGCACGAAGAACGAGGTCGACGCCTGCACGCTGACGCGGCCGTTCCGCTCGGATTTCGGGATCGCGTCGTAGTATTCGCGCGCGATGAGGTCCGAGAGCACCGGGATCGCCTTCACGTCCTCGTCCGTCTCGAAGGGCTGGCCGAGCATGAAGTACAACTTGACCTTGTTCCAGCCGCCGAGGAAGGCTTCCCGCGCGCCCGAGAGGATCGCTTCCTCCGTCAAACCCTTGTTGATAATGTCGCGCAGACGCTGCGACCCGGCTTCGGGCGC
>JAGDBR010000393.1 GCA_017958935.1 Lachnospiraceae bacterium
GGCGAATACGTCGCCCGCCGGGATCTCCTCCGGTCTGACCGTCGCAGTGACCGTCCCGTCAGCGTTCTTCGTGCCGCGGCACATGAGCTTGATGACGTTGCCGCGCGCCTTCGCCGCCGCGATGTCCTCCGCCGTGACCCCTGTAATGCCCGTCCGGTCGATCTTATCCGGCGTCAGGCCGGCGTCCATCAGCACGTTCATCAGGACCGTGAGCTTCGCGGAGGCGTCCCAGCCTTCCGTATCCATGGAGGGATCGGCTTCGAGGAAGCCCTGTTCCCTGCCGCTCCTCATGATCTCGTCGATCGGCACGTCCTTCGCCATCTGCTTCAGGATGAAGTTCGTCGTGGCGTTCAGGATGCCTTCGATCTTGTCGATCTTGCAGAACTGCAGGCAGTGATCCGCCAGGTTGAACGTGGGCGTTCCGGCCATGACCGTCGTCTCGAAGAAGAAGCGGGTCCCGCTCTGCTCCGCCAGGTCCCGCAGTTCTTTGTAATGCCAGGCCAGCGGGCCCTTGTTCGCGGAAACGGCGCATTTTCCGCGGGTCAGCGCCGCTTTGATGTGATCCGTCGCGGGCTGGCCGGTGAAGATGTTGAGCGGAGTCAGTTCCATAAGGACGTCGTAGTCGAGTTCCTTCGCCGCGGTCATGGAATCGACCGTGTTGAAGCAGGGCCCTGCCGGATCGAAACGGCCTTCCTCTTCCAGCTGGCGCGTGGCTTCGGCAAGATCGAGACCCTCCGGACAGACGAGACTGCCCCGGCTGCCTGTCGTGATGCCGACGACTTTCACGTCGATCCCCTTCTTCTTCAGGATGTACCCGTGCGTCTTGTTCAGGATGCGGGCGAACGCCTTGCCGGCCACACCGTATCCCAGCAGCAGTACTTTACATGTCTTCATCGCATTCCTCCTGTAAAAAAGCCGCATTCCAAAAGAAATGCGGCGGGTTGACTATTCTTTGATGACGAGCAGCGTGGACAGCGTCGGATCGGACGGCCCGTGGATATGTCCGTTGCGCTGACGGAACGCTTCGATGTATTCCCAGACTTCGGCGCTCATGCGCTCGCCCTGGTAGATGACGGGGATGCCGGGCGGATACGGGGCGATCATCTCGGCGACGATGCGGCCGCGGGTCTCGACCCAGGGCACTCTCTCGCGCTCGAGGAAATACGCGGCTCTCGGGGAAAGCACGTAATCGGGCTGCGGCGGAAGCTTTTCACCAGGCGGCAGCGGTTCCCCTTCCGGCGCGAAGCGGCGCGAGATATCCTCCAGAGCCTCCACCAGTTTGTCGATCTCGTCCTGCTCGTTCGCGTAGGTGACGATCGCCACGACGTTGCGGTAATCCGGAAGTTCCACTTCCACGTCGTAATCGTCGAACAGCATCTTCTTCAGTTCGAAGCCCGTGATCCCGATATCGTCGGCGGAAATGATCAGCCTCGTGGTATCCAGATCGTGGATGCCGGCTCTGCCGATGAGTTCCTTGCCTGCGCAGGACATGCCGGGGATCTGATTGATCCGCCGGCGCGCGTCTTCGGACAGTTCGACGGCGCGGTCGATCATCTCGGCCCCGTGCAGCGCCATGTTCTGGCGCGCGCAGTCGAGCGAAGTCATGAGCAGATAGGAAGGCGACGTGCTCTGGACGAGCGTCAGGTTCGCTTCCAGAAGGTTTTTCTTCACCAGATCGGACTTGATGTGGATCATGGAACTCTGGGTCAGGGACCCGGTCACCTTGTGGATGCTCTGCACTGCCATATCCGCGCCCTGTTCGATGGCGCCTCTCGGCAGTTTTTCACTGAAATAGCAGTGCGCGCCGTGAGCCTCGTCCACCATCAGGATCGCGTCGTGCGCATGGCAGACCTTCGCGATGCCTTCCAGGTCGCTCGCGATGCCGTAATAGGTCGGAGAAACGACGAGAACGCCCTTGCAGTCCGGATTCTGGTCGAACATCTCGGCCACCTGTTTCGGCGTGATGCCGCCGTGCAGGCCCCATTCCTTCTCGACTTCCGGCATGATATATACCGGTTTGCCTCCGCCGATGATCAGACCCATCAGCACGGATTTGTGGGCGTTGCGCGGAATGGCGATCTTGGCGCCGCCGTGCGAAGCGGTGACGACCATGGCCTGGTTTCCGCAGGTGGATCCGTTCACTAAAAAATGCGTATAATCCGCACCCCAAAGTTCGGCGGCAAGCTGTTCCGCCTCCTTGATGGGTCCGCTGGCGTGGTGCAGGTCGTCCGTGAGCGGCGTTTCGGAGAGGTCGAACTTGAAGATCTCGTCTCCGACTTTCTCCCGCCACGTTTCGTTAATGCCCCGCTCATAGCGGTGACCCGGGATATGGAAAAACGCAGGACTCTTTTCGTTATAAGCGAGGATGGCCTCGTACAGCGGCATGCGCTTCTGGTCTTCTTTCATCGCCGGTATCAGCTCCTTTGTCTTCGTATAAAACAGCCCCGGCCCGTCAAGACCGAGGCGTACTTTCATTATGGACTATCCTCGTGAAAAGTCAACGCTGCTCGAGGAATATTTTGCGCGAGAAAAAGCTCCAGAACATGACGGTCGCAGACGTGAAGACCTTGGCGAACATGTAGTAGAGTCCGGCCTTGTCGACCAGCAGCCACATGAGCAGCGTCGTCAGGCCGAGGCCGATCAGGTTGAGGATCGCGAAGACGATGAATTCCTCTTTCTTGCTGCGGCCTTCCCTGCCCTTGAACACGAACTTCATGGACAGGATGTAATTGATGACCGTAGAGAGGATGAACGCCAGCGCCGCGGCCGCCAGATACCACATGTTCACGCGCTCAACGAAGAAGTGCAGCATGATGAAGTCGAAAAGCGTGACAGTGCAGCCGACGATCCCGAAGTTCCGCAGCTGTCTGAAATATTTATCGTAAAGTTTTCTGATCGTTTCAGTCATTGGGCAGGTCGATGAACGTTCCTTTCTCCGTATAGTTTATCA
>JAGDBR010000394.1 GCA_017958935.1 Lachnospiraceae bacterium
CGCCAGAAGATGCCCGGACGTCCCGCAGGATGCGCGCACGTTGACCAGCCGCACCGATTCGATTACAATAAGATTCTGTATCAACGATAATGGGGGCAAGGGCTCCCCTTCAACGCATTTTTCGAATAAAGGAGGGATCTCATGGCTGACGAAAAGACAGAGAAAGCTTTGCCGGGCGGCAAGGTCGAAGAGGTCATCGCGCCCGAAATGCTGATCGCCAAACCCGCGGACTTTACGCCTGAGGAAGACCTGTACAGGGAACTGATCGAAGAGATCAAGAAGTACAATCCCTCCGCAGACTTCAGCCGCATCGAAGAGGCTTACGGGATCGCGAAAAGAGCCCACGAAGGGCAGTTCCGCCGGTCCGGCGAGCCGTACATCATCCACCCGCTGAACGTGGCGATGATCCTGGCCGAGTTCGAACTCGACGAGGACAGCATCGTGGCGGGCCTGCTGCACGACGTGATCGAAGACACCGTCATGACGTACGACGACGTCGTGGCGCGCTTCGGCAAGAGCGTCGCCGACATCGTCGACGGCGTCACGAAGGTCACACAGATCAACTGGAACGTCGACCGCGAAGACCTCGAAGCCGAGAACCTGCGCAAGATGTTCCTCGCGATGGCGAAGGACATCCGCGTCATCCTGGTCAAGCTGGCCGACCGCCTGCACAACATGCGGACCTACCAGTTCTGGAGCCCGGAGACCCAGCAGCGGAAGGCGAAGGAGACACTGGAGATCTTCTCGCCGGTCGCGTCCCGGCTCGGTATCTCGCGCATCAAGATCGAACTGGACGACCGCGCGCTCGCGATCCTGCATCCGGAGATCTTCGAGGAGCTTTCGCGGAAGCTCGAAGCGACATCCGTCAACCGCGACGCATTCATCGAGGAGAAGCGGGAGGAGATCTCGGCGCGCCTTCAGAAAGAGGGCATCAGCGCGGAGATCAACGGTCGCGCGAAGCACCTGTTCAGCATCTACAAGAAGATGACCCAGCAGCAGAAGACGCTCGACCAGATCTACGATCTGTTCGCGATCCGCATCATCGTGGACAACGTCATCGACTGCTACGCCGCCCTCGGCGTCGTGCACGAGATGTACACGCCGCTGCCGGGCCGCTTCAAGGACTACATCGCGATGCCGAAGCCGAACATGTACCAGTCGCTCCACACGACGGTCATGGGCTCGAAGGGCATCCCGTTCGAGATCCAGATCCGGACGAAGGAAATGCACCGCACGGCGGAATACGGTATCGCGGCGCACTGGAAATACAAGGAAAAAGGCTCGGTCCAGGCCGGGACGAACATGGACGAGCAGAAGCTCGCCTGGCTGCGTTCCGTCATGGACTGGACGAAGACGGACAGTAAAGAATTCGTCGGTCTTCTGAAGGACGATTTCAACCTGTTCTCGAACTACGTCTACTGCTTCACGCCGAGCGGCGAAGTGAAGGCGCTGCCGGCCGGCTCCACGCCGATCGACTTCGCCTACGCGATCCATTCGGCGGTCGGCAACCGCATGGTCGGCGCGAAGGTGAACGGCTCGCTGGTCCCGATCGAATACCAGCTGCAGTCTGGCGACCGCGTCGAGATCATGACGAGCCAGAATTCGCGCGGCCCGTCGATGGACTGGCTGAAGATCGTCAAGTCCTCCCAGGCGCGCAGCAAGATCAACGCCTGGTTCAAGACGCAGAACAAGGAAGACAACCTGAAGCGCGGACAGGAAGCGCTGGCCGCCTACTGTAAGTCGCACGGCCTCGTGCAGGCGGACCTGATGAAGCCCGAATACATGGGCGCGTGCCTGGCGAAGTACCATTATCCCGACTGGGAGAGCCTGCTGGCGTCGATCGGGCGCGGCGGACTGAAGGAAGGCCAGGTCGTCAACAAACTCCTGGACGAGCAGCGCAAGGAAAAGAACGCGAACCTGACGGACGAGGACATCCTGAAGTCCAACGAGGAGAACACGAAGTTCCGGCTCCGTCCGCGGACGGGCCAAGGCATCACGGTGCGCGGCCTGCAGGATCTGTCGGTCCGGTTCTCGCATTGCTGCAACCCGATCCCCGGCGACGAGATCGTCGGCTACATCACGCGGGGCCGCGGCATTTCGATCCACCGGACGGACTGCCCGAACGTGATCGCGATGCCGGACAACGAGAAGGACCGCCTGGTCCCGGCCGACTGGAGCGTCGACGCGGAACAGTCGCAGACGAGCCGCTATACGACGCAGCTGCAGATCTTCTGCCACAACCGGATCGGCATGTTCGCGGACGTGTCGCGCGTGATGACGGAAGCGAACATGGACATGCTGTCGGTCGCGTCCCGCATCAACAAGCAGGGGATCGCGACGATCGAGATCTCATTCGACGTTTCGAACATCGAGGAGATCCGGCGTCTGACCCAGAAGCTGCAGAACATTCCGGGCGTCATCGACATTCAGCGGAGCGCCGGGTAACACCACTTAATAGGAGGGGCACATGAACAATTTTGAATTCTACACACCGACGCGCGTCTACTTCGGCAGAGGCCAGGAGGAGAAGGTCGGCGAGATCATCAAGGGCTACGGCTTCAAGAAGGTCCTCGTGCATTTCGGCGGCGGCTCCGCGAGAAAGAGCGGCCTGCTCGACAAGATCGAAGCGCAGCTTACGGAAAACGGCATCGCGTACGTGGAGCTCGGCGGCGTCCAGGCGAACCCGGTCCTGTCGATGGTCCGCAGGGGCATCGAAGTCTGCAAGGCCGAGAACGTCGAGCTGATCCTCGCGGTCGGCGGCGGCTCGGTCATCGACTCGTCGAAAGCGATCGCCGACGGCTATGCGAACCCGGACATCGACGTCTGGGACCTGATCAGCCAGAAGGTGAAGCTTGAAAAGTCCACGCCGGTCGCGACCGTTCTGACGCTCGCGGCGTCCGGCTCCGAGATGAGCAATTCCGCCGTCATCACGAACGAAGACGGCATGCTGAAGCGCGGCTACGGCTCTCCGTATCACCGCCCGCTGTTCTCGATCATGAACCCGGAGCTGACCTATTCCGTCAGCAAGTACCAGACGGCCTGCGGCGCTGTCGACATCATGATGCACACGCTGGAGCGCTATTTCTGCCTGAACAAGGACAATGACCTGACCGACCGCATCGCGGAAGGCCTGCTCATTTCCGTCATCCGCGCAGGAAAGATCGCCGTCGAGGAGCCCGAGAACTACGAGGCGCGCGCGACGCTCATGTGGGCCGGCTCGCTCTCCCATAACGACATCACCGGCTCCGGCCGCCAGTACATGATGCAGGTCCACCAGACCGAGCACGAGCTGTCCGGCTACGACGACAAGATCGCCCACGGCGCGGGCCTTGCGGTCATCTGGCCGGCATGGGCGCGCTTCCAGGCGAAGAACGCGCCGGAGCGCTTCGCGCAGTACGCGGTGCGCGTCTGGGGCTGCCAGATGAATTTCCACGATCCTTATGAGACGGCGCTGGAAGGCATCGACCGCACGCAGGAATACTTCACGTCTCTCGGCATGCCGTCGCGCCTCCGCGAGTTCGGCATCCCGGAGGAAGCCTGCGAAGTGATCGCCGAGAACACGACGTTCCACGGCAAACGGATCCTGCCGGATTATCAGGACCTCGACAAGCCCGAGATCACTGAGATCCTGAAGGCCTGCTGGTAAATAACGACCGGGCGGCGCTCTTAAACGGCGCCGCCCTTTTTTATCGAAACGATGAAACTGTTGCTGAACGCCCCTGTTTTTGAATATGACATCCGCGGCCTGCTGATGGCCTATTATCCGTGGCAGAAATTCGTCACGGACGAAGAGGCCGACGACCCGCAGTGCCTCCGCGTGACGTACGAAGGGGACACGGCGCGCGTGAAGGGCATGGGCGACGTGCCCGTCGTCCTCAAGTGCACGCTGGAGTTCACGGATCACGGGAATACGCTGACGCGAGACGTCACGCTCGATCTGTCCGACAAAAAGGCCGCGAAGAGCCTGCTGAAGCGGACGCTCTACGGCGTGCTCGGGGAGGTCAACGGGCACGGACTGCCCTGGGGAACGCTCACCGGCATCCGTCCGACGAAGATCGCCGCGCAAATGCTCACAAAAGGGTGCACAGAACGCGAAATTCGGGCCCATATGACCGCGGAACTGCTCGTATCGGACGAGAAGACGTCTCTTTCGATCGACGTCGCAAAACGCGAATTACGGCTTCTGGAGGGCATTGACGCAAAAGACGGGTACAGCCTCTACATCGGCATCCCGTTCTGCCCGACGACCTGCCTGTACTGTTCGTTCACGTCGTACCCGATCCGTGCGTACGCCGGGAAGACGGACGCCTACATCGCGGCCGTCTGCAAGGAGATCGACTGGGCGAAGGAAGCCTTCGCCGGGAAGAAGCTGAACACGGTCTACTTCGGCGGCGGCACGCCGACCTCGATCGAAGCGGGGCAGCTGGACCGGCTGCTGCGGAAAGTGGAGGATTCGTTCGATCTGAAGCACTGTACGGAATGGACCGTGGAAGCGGGGCGCCCGGACAGCGTGACGGAAGAGAAACTGCGCGTGCTGCGCGAACATCCGGTCACCCGGATCTCGGTCAATCCGCAGACGATGCACCAGGAGACGCTGGACCTGATCGGCCGCCGGCACACGGTGGAAGACGTGCTGAACGTTTACGCGATGGCCCGGCGCCTCGGTTTCGGCAACATCAACATGGACCTGATCCTCGGCCTGCCCGGCGAGACGCCGGAGATGGTGCGAAGCACGCTGGAACAGATCGTCCGGTTGGACCCGGACAGCGTCACCGTCCACTCGCTCGCGGTGAAAAGGGCCGCGCGGCTGAACATCGAAAAGGCGTTCTACGGGCATTACCGGATGGAGAACACCGGGGAAGCCATGGACATGTGCGCGGACCTGCTCGGCACGATCGGGCTGAAGCCGTATTATCTCTACCGGCAGAAGAACATGGCGGGGAACCTCGAGAACGTCGGCTACGCGAAGGATGGCAAGGAAGGCGTCTACAACATCCTCATCATGGAGGAAGTCCAGTCGATCCTCGCGCTCGGCGCGGGCGCGACGACGAAACGCGTGGCGGACGGCCTGATCACGCGCGCCGACAACGTCAAGAACGTGGATCTGTATATCGACAGCGTCGACGAGATGATCCGGCGGAAAGAGGAATTGTTCAGGTAAATAGAACGGAAAACAGGCGCGGCCGTATCGGCCGCGCCTGTTTTTTTGATGCTTCGATGAAGAAGGTTACGGATCGCAGTTTTTGCAGGGGGAATATCCCTGGCTGATCAGCTCGTCGCGCGTTCCGGTAAAATACCATTTGTTTGCTTCGGACATGCGCTTCACCGATGCGCAGTCCGGTCTGTGGAAGATGTGAGAGTTCAGGTTCGCGATATACGTATAACTCCCGGAAGGCTGTGTCTGGGGCTGGGTCGGCGCCACGGTCGTCGGTGCCGCAGTCGTGGGTGCCGCGGTCGTGGGCGTCGCGGTCGTTGGAACGGGATCCGTCTCCGTCGGGACGTCCCTGCCGACGCCGGTGACGCTCTCGCCGCCGCCGTCGAGCGCCAGCTCTTCGCGTGTCGTCGGCGCACTCGTTTCAGGCTGCCGGACGGACGCGAGCGTGTCGATGCCGCTGTTTCGCGCCGTCGTGAAAGAGAGCGCGTTGCCGGTGCTGACACAGACCACGTCGCCCTGCTGGTCGGTCCGGAAGACGGTCGCGCCTTCGTCGCGGAAACGGCTGAGCACTTCGTCGGTCGGGTGGCCGTAGCCGTTGTTCCGCCCGACGGAAATGACCGCGTACTCGGGCATGACCGCGTTCAAGAAGACGTAACTCGTCGACGTGCTGCTGCCGTGATGCGCGACCTTCAGGACGGTCGATTCCGAAATACGGCCGTTGTTGACCAGGAAGAGCTCCTGCGTGCGGTCGGCGTCCCCCATAAACAGGAAGGAGAACTTCCCGTGCGTGATCCGGATGACGATGGACGCGTTGCTGCCGACGCCGTATTCCGTAGATGAAAGGACCGTGCAGACGGCGCTGCCCAGGCTGAAGGTCGTGCCGGCGGCCGGGATCTCGATCGAGAGCCCGCGCATGGCGACCCGGTCCGCGAAGTTTTTGAAGGTCTTCGTGTCGACGCTCGTCGTGTTGCAGTAGACTTTTCCGGCAGTCGCGTAAGTCAGCGCACCGGAAAGACCGCCGACGTGGTCGGCGTCGCCGTGCGTCGCGACGACGTAGTCAAGATGCCTGATGCCGTTCCTGTTCAGGATCGAGTAGACGGTATTCGATGCGGACGCGGGACCGCCGTCCATCATCATGGCGTGGCCGTCGCAGGTAATGAGCGTCGCGTCGCCCTGTCCGACGTCAATGAACCGGATCTGCAGCCCGGAAGGCGTGTCCGCGGTGTTGTCCGGCGCCTGA